>NZ_JAQFJJ010000015.1:0-54782 GCF_030440005.1 Streptococcus sp. SP1 | reverse complement strand
AAGACGCAGTGGTTGAGTGGGCTCTACTACGCTGATTTCATCAGCTTTTACAGCCCTACTCAACTGTGCGGAGGTGGGACGACGAAATCGAATTCTAACGAATTACCGATTTCTGTCCCACTCTCTTAATGGCTTTTATTTAGCTTCAAATCCTTCTGCGACTGCGTCCGCAAAGTTCTCTTCGACGATGCTTGCACAGTGATCACAGATGGTTGCGTGGTAGTGACGTTCAGTAGTTGTTGGATCGATGCGACGGCAACGGTCACAAACTTCACCAGCTGCACGTTCAACCGTGAAGGCTACATCTTCAAAAGTCACTGCACCTTCTGGAGCTGGTCCTTCTTCGATGGTCAACTCGGAAACAATCAAGAGTTGAGCAACATTGCTATCAACAGCTCCAAGAAGTGTTTTCACAACTTCATTTGGATAAACAGTCAAATGAGCTTCAAGTGATTTACCAATCACTTTCTCATTCCGCGCTTCTTCCAAGGCTTTTTGAGCTTGACCACGGAAGTCCATGAAAGCTGACCAAGTATCCAGGATTTCTTCTTGGTTGGCAAACGTTTCTGCTTCTGGCAATTCTGACAATTGAACGAAGTCTTCCGCTTCAAACTCAAGATAAGACCAGATTTCTTCAGCAGTGTGAGGAAGAATTGGCGTCAAGAGTTTAGTGATTTTCACAAGGATATCATAGAAAACTGTTTGCATTTGACGGCGTTCGAGGGATTTAGCTCCTTCGATGTAAACAACATCCTTGGCAAAATCCAGGTAGAAGGCAGACAGATCAACGTTGATAAAGTTCACTAGCGCCTTGTAGATCGTCAAGAACTCAAAGTTTTCATAAGCGTCACGGATGGTCTTGACAAGCTGGTTAAAGCGAATCGTCATGTACTTGTCCACTGAACGAAGCTCATCATAAGCAACTGCATCCTCAGCTGGGTTAAAGTCTGAAGTATTGGCAATCAAGAAACGAAGAGTATTCCGGATCTTACGGTAAGTCTCAGACACTTGGCTCAAGATATCCATTGAGATACGCACGTCATTGCTTGAATCTACACTGGTTACCCAGAGACGCAAGATTTCGGCACCAAATTGCTTTTCAACATCACTTGGAGCAATGGTATTTCCAAGAGATTTAGACATCTTCTCACCTTTCCCATCCAATGCGAAACCTTGAGACAAGATTTGTTTGTATGGTGCGACACCATGGTTCGCCACAGAAGTGATAAGAGATGAGTTGAACCAACCACGGTATTGGTCTGAACCTTCTAGGTAGAGATCCGCTGGATAAGTCAACTCAGGACGGTTAACCACAACCCCATTCCATGATGAACCTGAGTCAAACCAGACGTCCATGATATCTGTTTCTTTTGTAAATTCGCCATTTGGTGAACCCGGATGCGTAAATCCTTCTGGCAAGAGGTCTTTCGCTTCACGCTGCCACCAGATGATCGAACCATGTTCTTCAAAGAGTTGCGCTACATGTTCGATGGTTTCAGCCGTCATGATTGGTGTTCCATCTTCTGCATAGAAGATTGGAAGAGGCACACCCCAGGCACGTTGACGAGAGATCACCCAGTCACCACGGTCACGAATCATATTGTAAAGACGCACTTTCCCCCATTCTGAGTGGAATTTCACTTTTTCAATTTCGTCCAAGATATCTTGACGGAATTTTGATACAGAAGCGAACCATTGTGGAACTGCACGCCAGATAATTGGTTTTTTCGTCCGCCAGTCAAATGGGTAGGAGTGAGAGATTTCTTCTTGAGCAAGGAGCAAATCACCAAGTTTTTCGATGACAGTTGGAACAACCTTGTCATAGAACTGACCTGCAAAGTCAGGGCCAGCATTCTCCATCATGATTCCACGTTCGTTAACAGTAACAGCAACTTCGAGGCCATTGGCAATCCCTACATTGTAGTCATCCTCACCAAAACCAGGAGCGGTATGGACGATACCAGTACCTGAATCAAGGGTTACATGCCCACCAAGGATCACCAATTCATCAACTTCAGGATCCCATGGGTGTTCTGTAACGATATGGTTCAATTCTTTCCCTTGGTAAGTCGCAAGAACTTCAGCATTTTCCCAACCAAATTTTTCAGAAAGGCTTGGCAAGAGTTCAGAGGCTACGACGTACTTGCGGTCTGATCCAGCAGGCTTCACTACAACATAATCAAACTCTGCACCTACCGTCAATCCACGAGAAGCTGTAACAGTAAATGGAGTTGTTGTCCAGACAACGATGTAAGTATCTGTATCTAGGACACCCTTACCATCTTTAACTTTGTTAGCATAGTAAAGAGACGTTGATACCAAATCATGGTATTCAATCTCTGCTTCAGCAAGAGCTGATTCAGAAGACCAAGACCAGTAAACTGGCTTAGCCCCACGGTAGATATAACCTTTATTGGCCATTTCGCCAAAGACGCGGATTTGCGCCGCTTCATAGTCAGGCGTTAAGGTCACATAAGGATGATCCCAATCACCTGAAACACCCAAGCGTTTGAAGTCTTCGCGTTGTTTATCTACTTGAGAAAGAGCGTATTCACGGCAGAGTTTCAAATACTCAACCAAGTCCATTTCTTTGCGTTTCACACCTTGTTTAGCCAATACTTGCTCAATTGGCAAACCATGGGTATCCCAACCTGGGATATACGGTGCATAAAATCCTGACATAGACTTGGAACGAACGATGATATCTTTTGAGATCTTGTTCATAGCATGTCCTACGTGAATATTTCCGTTGGCATAAGGAGGGCCATCATGAAGTGTAAAATGCGGTTTCCCTTCATTCAACTCTTGACGGCGTTGATACAATTTTGCATCTTCCCATTCTTTTTGCCAAACAGGTTCTTTCGTTGGAAGCCCAGCCCGCATTGGAAAAGCTGTTTTTCCAAGATTCAATGTTTCTTTGAGTTTCATTGTGTCTCCTTATTGATTTAAAAGCTATAAAAAAACACGAGCATCCTAAAAAGGACGATTGCTCGTGGTACCACCTTTGTTCGAGAAGTCGCAAGCGACCTTCTCCTCTCATCCCGTAACGAGGGAAACGTCCGTTCTTACTCAAGGGTTCAGAACGAATACTGTAAAAGGATCATCCATTAAGAGGGAGTGCAGACCTTCCACCATCATCTGCTCGCTAGACCTATCATTAATGGACCTGTTTTTACAAAATTATAAAATATTGACAGATTCACGATTCGTTTCGTCTTCTGGTTGAACCGGTTCCTCAACAACCGCCTCATTTTCATGACGAGCGTGCTCTGCTTCTTCTAAAGCGGATTGAACTTTTTCATTCAAACCTTCAAACGCTTGTGTTGCACCCAATTCTAAATTAGCTGCTTCGATGCGTTTTTGCAATTCTTCGATTTCAGCTGGAGAGAATTGACGAGTCAAATCGATATTCTCATTTTCTGGATGATGGTGCACTGATTCACCCAAAGCTCTTTCAACAATTTCACGGAAAGCTTCATCACTTGTCTGAATATACATAGCAGTTGGACGAAGAATTTCATCCCATTCAGGCGTATCGATAATGCTCAATTGGCTTTCGATTGTTGATTTCAAACGTTGATGGAAGACACGTGTCTTGTTTTTCAATTCTTCCGTTTCAACTGCAACTTTCTTGGCATTATCCGTTGCGTGACGAAGAATTTCATTTGCTTTTTGTTTAGCCTCATCAACTAAATGTTGTGCATCTTGCTCTGCTTGACGAACAATATTTTCTGAACGCTCATTAGCAGCTTGCTTCACACGTTCAGCAGTATCTTGCGCAATCAAAACTGACTGACTCAATGAATCTTTCATTTCATCAAAATAGTTCAACCGTTCTTCAAGGGCATGAATTTTTGTTTCTTGATCATGATTCAAACGAACAAGATCCTCATAATCACGCACAACGATATCAAGGAATTCTTCTACTTCATTCGCATCATACCCTCTAAATTTAACGCCAAAAGTTTTATCTTTAATTTCTAAAGCAGTAAGAGCCATAACTCCTCCTCATTTTTTACTTAAGAGTACTTCAACAGTTAATTTGTATTTTCCACTCTTTGAAATACCATTTTCAGAAACAATTTTAAGACGCCCAAAGCGTCGGACACTGACTAAATCATTCAGACCTACAGCATAGCTAACATTGGAAGTTGTCGCATAGTTAACTTTCACCAAACCAGAACTAATCAACTGACTAGCCTGTGAACGCGAAAGCTTGAAGGTCCCAGCAATCACCTTGTCTAGCCGAAAACTCGACACGAGAATATCTCGTTGCTGGCTTTCTTCCTCTACGATCATTTGTTCTGATAGAGGAACTTCCCTAAGCCTAACAGGTACCCGAGAAATTTTCTGGATGTGATCCATAAAATAGTGAACAAAACGCTGTTCAACAAACACTTGGATCTTTCCATCACTCGTCAGAATATCTCCAAAGGACTTGCGCTCCACTCCTAATTGGTGAACAATGGTCCCCAGTACCTGAGAATGACTCAAGTGATGAAATTTTGAAGCATAGACCATTTCCAATAAGGCCAGATCGAAGTCATTTGGATCCAATTGATAATAATCCGGAGCCACAATGACCTTGGCATACTCCATTTTCTGCTCATCACTAGAAGCAAAGACCTGTAACTGATAGCTAGCGGCAACATTTCGTAAAATAGTGACCTGATGAGGGTTTAAAAAACCCGTCACCTCAACAGAATAGCGTTCCATCACTCTTTCAGACAATTCAATACAACGATCAATGAATTCGTGATCTTCACGATTGAAATGTTGGTAAATCTCTTTCTGTCCCATCGTATACTAACCAATCAATTGTAGAAATAGTTGCCCCAACAACTGGTTTAATACATTCAAAACCAGCAGCGCTACAAGAACCGTAAAATCCAAGCCTCCAAACTGCAAGGGTAGCTTTCTAAAAAGGCTCAAAAATGGTTCAACTAGGCGGTGAACCATTTGTCCAAGAGTACTTTGAGGTGCCCCAGGGAACCAAGAAAGTAAGGCATAGATGACAAGAATAATGGAATAGATTTGAATGATATTGGATAGATATTGAAGGATAATCATCTTAACGATTACGTTTCATATCATAGTCAAATTCTGTCACTTCCACATCATTTGGAAGGCGGATATCTTCAATGTTAACGACTACATTAATTGGAGTCAACAAGTACATCGTACTTGCAACACGACGAAGATTTCCTGCTAAAACATAACGAGCCCCATCCAAATAATCTAGACAACGACGTGCTTGTACTTCTGTCATATATTGGAAGTCAATCAAGATACTCTCATTAGATAGTAATAGATCAACAATTTCAGTCGCTTCCTCGTATTTGCGGGGATAGCGCACATCAATGGTAATCTTTTCATCTGTATTCGCACGATTAGCAGCCAATTCACGTTGACGTTCATGCAAGCGAGTAATATTTTCAGATGTATTTTTCGTAGTTGAAACAGGTTCCTTCACTGCCGCTGTAGACACTGGAGTCGTAACAGGTGCGACAGGAGTCGGTTTTGGTTTTACTGGTTCTCTTTGACTAATCTGTGGACGTGGAGAAGTCACTTGAGGAGTCGGCTGTGGCTGTGGAACTGGTTGTGTTTCCGCCCCAGCTGCTTTTGCCTCGCGAACTTCTACTTCTTCACCGTCTTCTGTGAAGTAGTCAATAAAGTTGTTAAATTTATCTTTTAATGACATAGTTCTTTCCTATTTAAAAAATGATGTCCCAATTCTTACATAAGTCGCTCCGTTCGCAATGGCTACTTCAAAGTCACGACTCATACCCATACTTAGTTCTGAAAAAGGCATATTTTTTAATTGTTTCTTTTCTAGTTGTTTCTGAAGTTGGTGAGTTTTTGAAAAAATATCCTGCAACTCTTCTTGACTAGCCTCAAAAGGAGCCATCGTCATTAAACCAACAATTTCAATTTTGTCCAGCTGTGCAATTTCTGCTAAAACATCATCCAGTTCATCGGGTGCAAATCCATGCTTACTTTCTTCACCAGAAATGTTCACTTGGAGGAAACACTTGATCGGGTGTTCTGCTCGTTTTTGAATTTCTTGAGCAAGCTTCACCGAATCCAAGGCATGAAAGTAATCGACGAAATTGATTACATCTTTTACTTTCCTCCGTTGGAGGCTCCCAATCAAGTGCCAAGTAAGATCATACTCTTTTAGTGCTTGATACTTTTCTAGGAATTTATCGACACGATTTTCACCGATATGCTGAATCCCTGTTTTCACCAGTGCTTCTGTTGTGGCAACATCCACATACTTGGTGACAGCTATCACATTGACTTGATCTTGACGGTTAGCTTTGTTTCTTGCAGTTTCTACTTGTTGCCGAACAAGATCAGCATTCTCTATCAGATTCATGATTAACGATTCCGGAAGAATGGTGGTGTTTCCAATTCATCATCATCTGAAGATGAATCTACGTAACGATCAACTTGATGAGTTGATGTTGGTTCAGTTTGGCGAACGATATTCTCACGACGGATATCCCAATCACCAAAAGCTGAGCCACGGTTTGGTTCTACCGCTGGACGACTTGGAGTTGTTGGCAATTCAACATCTTGTTTCAAATCAAATTCACGGTCAAATGGTGCAGTTTGTGGGCGTTGTTCACGTGGTCCTGTTTTATAAGGACGTTGTGAGGAAGCAATTCCGCTGACGCGTTCTACCTTGTCTTGACGGACACCAGTTGCAACAACCGTCACGCGGATTTCATCTTTAAGGGTTTCATCGATAGATGTACCCAACCAGATGTTCACTCCGTGACCTGCAGCTTGGTTCACAATTTCTGAAGCTTCTTCAGCTTCGATCAAAGTCATATCCAAACCACCTGTTACGTTGACGATCACGTCTTCTGCACCATCGATTGTGGTTTCAAGAAGTGGAGAGTAAATTGCTTTACGAGCCGCTTCGATAACGCGTTCTTCGCCGCTACCAACACCAATACCCATGAGGGCATTTCCTTTGTTTTCCATAACGGTCTTCACGTCTGCAAAGTCAAGGTTGATCAATCCAGGACTTGTGATCAAGTCAGTGATCCCTTGAACACCTTGGCGAAGAACGTTGTCTGCTTCACTCAAAGCTTCAAGAAGCGGTGTCTTCTTGTCCACAATTTCAAGTAAGTTGTTATTAGAAATAATCAACAATGTGTCAACATGTTCGCGAAGTTCATTGATCCCTTCAATAGCGAAGTTGCCACGTTTTGAACCTTCAAACCCGAATGGACGAGTGACAACCGCTACTGTCAAAGCACCTACAGCTTTGGCAATACGAGCGATGACTGGTGCAGCACCTGTACCAGATCCTCCACCCATCCCTGCAGTAATGAAGACCATGTCTGCACCTTGCAAAGCCTCTGTTAACACTTCTTCGCTTTCTTCAGCCGCCTTACGACCAACTTCAGGTTGACCTCCAGCACCCAATCCACGAGTCAATTTTGGACCCAATTGGATAACTGTTTCAGCTTTTGCACTTGAAAGTGCTTGAACATCTGTATTAGCTGCGATGAATTCTACACCGGCAACGCCTTCGTCAATCATACGATTGATGGCGTTACCGCCACCGCCACCGACACCGATTACTTTAATTACTGCACCTTGTGCCGCTGCTGTGTCAAATGAAAATGTCATAAATACTTACACTCCTTAATCAAACATATTACCGATTAAATTTTTCATTCGGTCTGTGAATGTAGCTTTTTGTTCTTGATTGCTATCACTATTCGCTGCAGGAATTTCTGGTGCAGCTACTGGAGATTCGATCTTTTCAGCGTTGTAAGCTGGTACTACCGGTTGTGCTGGAATAGCAGGTTGCGGTTGTGCTTGAGGTTGAGCTGGTCGATCAAATTGAATTGGTTGCTGGCGAAGACGTTGGTCTCCATGCACAGCAGCCTGAGCAAGAATGTCCACATCTGTCAAATTGCCTGCATACTCAGACAAACTAATTACGTGGGCAAAGGCTGGATTGCGAATTCCAATTTGATTTGGAACAAATAATTTTACATTTACACCAAAGACTTCTTGAGCCAATTCTTCAACACCAGGAAGGATCGCACCTCCACCGATAATCACAATACCTCCAGGAAGATCCAATAAATGTCTTCTCTCGAGGTCTTGTTTGATTTGCTCAAAAATGTGTTTGATTCGTGCCGAAATGATTTCAGCTAAGTACTTCTCTGTAACTTCAACTGGCTCTACTTCACCAATGACTTCTACATGGAATACTTCGTTTCCAGCAGATGGAACATAGGCTTCACCGTAGTTGAACTTCAAGCCTTCTGCCAATTTTTGAGAAGTCTTCAATACCTTAGAAATATCTTTGGTAACGTAATCGCCACCTTCTTGGTAAATATTTGTAAATTGAAGTTCTTGGCTACGAACAGATGCTACTGTTGTTTGGCCACCACCCAGATCAATCACTGTTGCTCCGAATTCACGTTCACCTTCGTTCAAGACTGTTTTGATCATAGCAAGTGGTGAAATAATGATGTTTTCAACTTGTAAGCCTGCACGTTCAACTGTTTTACGCAAATTGTGCAAAATGGTACGTGGCCCTGTATAAAGAAGTCCACGCATTTCAAGTCGGATTCCCATCATTCCACGTGGATCGCGAATTCCTTGGAAACCATCTACTGTGAATTCTTCAGGAATGAAGGTGATTACCTCACGATCCGGTGTCATACTTTTTGTGAGTGCAGATTTGACAACATTTTCAACATCTGCATCTGTGATTTCTTTCGAATCGCTTGTGACTGGAATCATTCCTTGAGTTGCTTCGATTTGTAGTAAGTTTGCAGGCAACCCAACATTGACTAGATTGATTGAAATCCCTGCTTTTTCTTCAGCTTGGCTGATTGCATTTTTTATTGCAGTTGAAGCAGCTTCGATATCTACTATAATTCCATCTTTGACGCCAGCACTTTTTGCATTGCTGACTCCAATTACATTCATTTCTCCGTTGACATGTTCTGCCACCAATACTTTTATTGAACTAGTACCGATATCTAAACCTGTAAAAAAGCCGTCTCTAGCCATTACACCAGTCCTCTCTCTTTATTTGTTTTCACTTTACATCTATTTATAGCCCTTTTGGTTAGAACTATCCAAACTTCATTATATCACAAAGAAGCATATAATGGACATTTTTTCTTTAATTATTTGAGATAATTTATGGGCTTTAGTCATTTCCTGAAGGATTCCGTTCCTCTGTATTTGACTCTTGCGTTGATTCCTCAGAATGTTCTCCTTGGTTTTCGGAAGCTTCAGCTTTCTCCTTTTCGGCCTTCTCTTTCGCATCCGCGATCGATTGTTCGCTATAGCTGAAAATTCCTGCTTCCATATCAATAGTTGAAGCATCATCCAATTGTTTACTGATAGCCTTGTAGTAAGAAAGTTTTCGGTTAATTTGCGAAATAGGAATCAAGATTTTATTTTCATTTTTCATGGTAATAGTCACCAGATCCTTCGTTACCTTACTAGGTGTCAAATCAACAGAAACAATACCATTGGTGATTGAAGAGGAAATGGACGACATTTCTTTTACAAATTGTCTAATCAATTCCCGATCTGAAAACTTCAAACTAGTATAAGAAGACGGTAATTCAGACGTTGGAGTGACTATTTCGACCACCTCACCATTTTCTAATACTGGGTAGTGATCTTCTCCCGTAACATAATAAGCAACCACTTTATGTTCTGTCACATTGACCTTAAAGGTCACTGGAAAGTGATAATTCATATGTATTTCTTTGATCCACGGGCTAGCTGCTTTCATATTCTGTTCATAAATCGACTTATGAATAAAGGTCGTCAGAGTATAATCTTCTTCTTTGATCTGGCTTTTTTTATACAATTGTTGCTGATCAACCACTTTGTTTCCAGAAAATTCAATCACTTTTTGTGTAGATAAAGGACTTAAGAAATAAAGAGAAAGAAGTGCAACCAACGAGCTAATCCCTAAAACAGGAAGGGCACGATAGATATGACGTTTTGCCACTGCCGGTTCCTTCTTCGATTTTTTCGTCTTCAAGCGTTCAAAAAATGAAGGCTTTTTCACTTGCTTCTCTAAATGATCTAGCTCCTCTATAGCTGGATCGTATTTTTCTCCATCTGAACTTTCCCCATCCGTTTCTGGATCCTCTTCGACTTCAGATTTATTTTCCTCTTCAGACTCTTTTATTTCGTCAGTTTCTTCCTCTGAGACAGAAGCTATTTCTTTTTCTGAAAGATCTTCGTTTTCTTTTGCTTCTTCTCTTTCAGTTTCCACAGCTTTAGACTCTTCCGTTTTTTCTAAGGCTTTTTTTTCTAAATATTCTTTATTTCTTTTTTGCCAGGCTGACAATTCTGTAATTTTGTCATCCGTTGGTGTTTTTTTATTGTCGTCCGTCATCTTTTCCCTTACTGATATCTTTTTGAAGCAGGCCATAAAAATCGTCTAGTGAAAGGAGTTCCGTCGATTTTTCCATTGCTTGGTGGTAGACTTGGCTTTGCTTCAACATTTCTTGAATGGTTTCATTAAAGGTTTCGAGCGTCAATTGATCTTCCTGCAATTGCTCTGCATAACCTTTATCCACAAAATACTGGGCATTTTCAATCTGATCGCCACGGCTGGCTTCTTTTCCTAGCGGTACAATCAGGTGGAGTTTATTCATGGCCAAGAGTTCAAACAAGGTATTGGCCCCACCTCTAGTCACCACTAAATCGGCCTTCTGGAGCATGGGCAAATACTGATCGGTTACATAATCTACTCGATACAAGCCACCCTCAGCCTGATTCAATGTTGAATCGCCTGTCAAATTGATGATATTGTATTGTTGCAAGAGCTCTGCTTGATGCTCTGTCACAAATTCATTAAAGACACGCGCACCTGCTGATCCTCCGACAAATAAAAGGGTCGGCAACTCTTTTCGAAATCCTTTTGTTTTTTCTTCTAAAACTTCTGAAGTTGGAGAAACAGGATCTGTGACCTTGGTCACCGCACCGATATGCGCACTCTTTGTCAAACCATGAGCTTGCTCGAAGGTCGTGTACATCTTGGTAGCAAATTTATAAGCAATTTTATTGGCCAATCCCATAGAAAGATCAGACTCATGGATATAGACAGGTACACGAGTGAGACGGGCTGCGATCACCGGTGGCACCGATACAAATCCACCTTTTGAAAAGAGAACTTGCGGACGCACACGAAGTAGGATTGCTATGGATTGAAGCGTTCCCCAAGCTACCTTGAAAACATCCATCATATTTTGGAAAGAGAAATAGCGACGCAATTTCCCCGTTGCAATTGAATGGAATCGTACCTCTAATCCAGACTTTTTGATCTCTTGGTATTCGATTCCTTTTTTGTCCCCAATATAATGGACTTCCCATCCATCTTCGATAAATTTTGGAATCAAGAGGAGATTAAGGGTCACATGTCCCACGGTTCCCCCACCAGTAAACATTATTTTTTTCATCTTATTTCAACCCTTTTACAGTAGCAAGGAATTCATCCCCACGCACTTCAAAATTCGGATACATATCCCAGCTAGCATTGGCAGGACTTAGTAGCACAACATCGCCAGGTCTAGCCAAGTCGAAGGCTTTCTTTGTAGCATCTGCTACATCTGCCGCATCGACATAAGGGACGCCTGCTTTATCGGCTGCGCGTTTCACTCGAGGAGCCGATTCCCCTAGAATCACCATTTCCTTTAGACCTGTAATATGAGGTACCAATTCATCGAATTCATTGCCTCGATCGAGCCCTCCTGCAATCAAGATCACCTTGCTGTTATCAAAACCAGAAAGAGCTTTTTGTGTTGCTAAAATATTGGTCGATTTGCTATCATTGTAGAATTTGACACCTTGAATTTCATCCACATATTGAAGACGGTGTTTCACACCTCCAAAGGCCGACAAGGTTTCTTTAATGACCTCATTCTCTACACCCCGGACTTTTGCAACAGCTATCGTTGCCAAGGCATTTTCTACATTGTGGCTACCTGGAACCCCCAGTTCATCTGCTCGCATAACAACTTCTCCCTTAAACTTGAGAAGTCCATCTTCCAAATAAGCACCGTCCACCTTTTCGATTGTAGAAAATGGAAGGACCCTTGCCTTGGTTTTTGTAGCGAGTTTCTTAGCCAAGTCTTGATTGAAGTTCAATACAATGACATCTTTTTCTGTCATATTCTTTTGAAGATTCCATTTAGCGGCTACATAATTTTCAAAAGAACCATGATAATCGATATGGGTTGGCATGAGGTTGGTAATCACTGCAATATCTGGATGGAAGGCTTCAATTCCCATCAATTGGAAAGAAGACAATTCCATGACCAGAACTTCCTTTTCTGTCGCTGTTTGTGCGACTTGACTGGCTGGAAAACCAATATTCCCAGACAATAGACCACCTTGACCAGCAGCCGTCAAGACTTCCCCGATCATGGTTGTCGTCGTCGTTTTTCCGTTTGATCCTGTAATCCCAATAATTGGCGCATCCGAAATCAGATAAGCCAATTCTACTTCAGTAAGGACTGGAATACCCTTTTCAAGCGCTTTTTCGACCATCGGATTCGTATAAGGGATTCCTGGATTTTTGACCATGACCGCAAAGTCTTCATCCAACAACTCCAGAGGGTGGCCTCCTGTCACAACTTTAATCCCTTCTTCCAGTAAACTTTGTGCTGCTGGATTTTCTTCAAAAGGTTTGCCATCATTGACGGTCACAATCGCTCCTAAGCGCTCCAACAAACGGGCAGCTGACTCGCCTGACTTAGCCAAACCTAATACAAGAACCTTTTTATTTTCAAATTGTTTCACAAATTTCATGATTTCTTCGCTCCATTTTTATCACTCTCTATTTTACCTTTTTTTAGCAAAATTAAAAAGCCCAAAGGGCTTTAAAAATCACGTCATCGTTTATTTTTCTGTTTGGTTGTCATTTTTGAAATATCCACTAAAGCTAGATAACCAATAGAGGCTAGAAAAGCGCCAACAAAAAATTCAGATGGTAATTGAAAAATTTGAAAAATAGCAAGGCAAGTGAGAACGATAATCGAGACGATCAAAATAACCAATACTACACTATCTAACGTGCCACGGATGCTTTTTGGTGTCATAAAAAGATAAAAAAGGAGAATCAAAATCCCTAAGATAAAATAGACCATTTTGTTTCTCCTTTCTTTCAGTATTATTCAGCAGCTGCTGATTTTTTCTTTTTATTTGCTTTTTCGCGTTCTGCTTTGTTCAAGATTTGTTTACGCAAACGGATGGATTCAGGTGTTACTTCCATATACTCATCGTCGTTCAAGAACTCAAGAGATTCTTCCAAGGTCAAGATACGAGGAGTCTTGATGACCGCTGTTTGGTCCTTGGTAGCTGAACGAACGTTGGTCATTTGTTTTGCTTTCGTAATGTTTACGGTCAAGTCGTTCTCACGAGAGTTTTCCCCGATGATCATTCCTTCGTAAACTTCTGTACCTGGATTGACAAAGATCGTACCACGTTCTTCGATAGACATAATAGAGTAAGTGGTTGCTTTTCCGTTATCGATTGAAACAAGAGCACCACGGTGACGTCCACCGATTTCTCCTGGAATTACTGGCAAGTATTGGTCAAAGGTGTGGTTCATGATTCCGTAACCACGTGTCATTGACAAGAACTCTGTTGAGTATCCAATCAAACCACGCGCCGGAACAAGGAAGACCAAACGAGTTTGACCGTTACCAGTTGAGATCATATCCAACATTTCACCTTTACGTTCAGAAAGGCTTTGAATAACAGATCCTTGGTATTCTTCTGGTGTGTCGATTTGTACACGCTCAAATGGTTCACATTTGACACCATCGATTTCCTTGATAATAACTTCTGGACGAGATACTTGCAATTCGTATCCTTCACGACGCATGGTTTCGATCAAGATAGACAAGTGCAATTCCCCACGTCCTGAAACTGTCCATTTGTCAGGCGAATCAGTTGGGTCAACACGAAGAGAGACGTCTGTTTGCAATTCCGCTTGCAAGCGTTCTTCAACTTTACGAGAGGTTACCCATTTTCCTTCGCGACCAGCAAATGGTGAGTTGTTGACCAAGAAGGTCATTTGAAGCGTTGGTTCATCGATGTGAAGGATTGGAAGAGCTTCAACTGCGTCTGTCGGTGTGATGGTTTCTCCAACGAAGATATCTTCCATACCAGAGATCGCGATCAAGTCACCCGCTTTAGCTTCTTGAATTTCACGACGTTCCAAACCAAAGAAACCAAAGAGTTTGGTAACACGGAAGTTCTTAGTCGTTCCATCCAATTTAGAAAGGGTTACTTGATCCCCAACTTTTACAGTACCACGGAAGACACGTCCGATACCGATACGTCCAACGAAGTCGTTGTAATCAAGCAGGGATACTTGGAATTGAAGAGGCTCATCTGAGTTATCAACTGGTGCTGGGATGTGATCAATGATGGTATCAAAGATCGGTGCCATTGTGTGCTCTTGATCAGCCGGATCATCTGAAAGCGAAGATGTTCCGTTGATCGCTGATGCATAAACAACTGGGAATTCCAATTGGTCATCATCCGCACCTAATTCGATGAACAGTTCAAGAACTTCATCTACAACTTCTTCTGGACGAGCAGATGGTTTATCGATTTTGTTGACTACAACGATCGGAACAAGATCTTGTTCCAAGGCTTTTTTCAATACGAAACGAGTCTGAGGCATTGTTCCTTCGTAGGCATCTACGACCAATACAACCCCATCAACCATTTTCATGATCCGTTCCACTTCTCCACCGAAGTCCGCGTGTCCTGGTGTGTCCATGATATTGATTCGAGTTCCGTTATAAGCAACGGCTGTATTTTTAGCAAGGATCGTGATCCCACGTTCTTTTTCAAGATCGTTTGAGTCCATTGCACGTTCTTGCAATTCTTTACGTTCATCCAAGGTGTGCGATTGTTTCAACAATTCGTCTACCAAGGTTGTTTTACCATGGTCAACGTGGGCAATGATCGCAACGTTACGAATATCTTCTCTTAATTTTGTCATGATTTCCTCTATAAAATTTTAAATAATATTTCTAACTGAACAATTATACCACAGTCCTATCTAAAAAACACAGTTCAGCTAGTTGTAAATGTTTTCATCTTCATTTCTTTTCTCCGACTCGATTTCCTTTTCTTTTCATGATACACTGATGATAAGAATTTCAGAAAAAGAGGCTCCCATGAGATTAGATCAATTGATGGCAGACCATCAGTACGCTCGCAAAGACATCAAACAACTTCTAGCCCGAAGGCAAATCTTGGTCGATCACCTACCAGCTCAAAAGCTATCCCAAAACATCGACCCTGGACTCCAACAGATTCAAATAGGGGAACGAATTATTCAAGAACCGCGTCACCACTACTACATGCTCCATAAACCAATCGGGGCCGTGACCGCCAAAAGAGACGCCCACCATCCAACGGTGATCGATCTAGTAGACCCTCAACAAGAGTACCCAGACCTCTATCCGCTTGGTCGACTCGATCGCGATACCAGTGGTTTGCTCCTCATCACAGATAATGGTCCCTTAGGATTTCAACTGCTCCATCCTCAATACCATGTGGAGAAGGTCTATGAGGTAGAAGTCAATGGTCCGCTCTATGCAGCCCACATCGAGCAATTTCTGAATGGGATTTCATTCACAGACGGCCCTGTCTGCAAGCCTGCCTCCTTGACCATTCTAGAAAGCCACCCCAGCTACAGCAAGGCCCAGGTCCGAATCTCAGAAGGAAAATACCACCAAGTGAAAAAGATGTTTTTGGCCATTGGAGTCAAAGTAATGACCTTAAAACGCTTGTCTTTTGGTCCCTTCACCTTGGATCCTCAGTTAGCCCCTAGCGAAAGCCGGCCTTTGAATGAGGTAGAGCTCACTTGGGTCAAAGATTTCCTTGAAAAAACGAGATAAAAAAGCTCTAACCACACACTTTGTGCAGTTAGAGCTTTATTTATTAGGTTAGGCGTCTTTTTTCACTTTCCCATTCCAAGAATCAAGACCATAAGACAAGACATAAATGTCTGTATAACCCTGTTTCTTAAGATAGAGAGCTGCATTGGTTACACGCGAACTACGGCTATTCTCATAGAGCAAAATTGGTTTGTCTTTGCGCAAGGCTGCAAGACTCAATTTCAACTGAGTAGAAGGAATGTTACGAGCTCCTAAAATATGCTTGGCATGAAACTCAGCTGGCTCTCGCAAGTCAATCAACTGACCTTTACGAATCAGCTCTTCAAAAGTCGCATTGTCCACAAATTTAGCAGCTTTACGGATGCGGAAATAATTAAATGCCATCCATCCAAATGCTCCTAAAATAACCAACCAAACAATGATATTTCCCATCACTCTACCTCACTCTTTTTCAAAAATTCTAATTCTTGCTTGTGTTCTCTTCTTAAAACGGTATCGGCTTCTAAATAATCGAGCCGCTCCATCAGGCCTGCATCATAAAGACGTTGAAGCTCAATTTTCATCAATTCGATGTCATAGAGGCGCTTCCCTACGTAAATGATGATTCCAAAACGTTTTAAAAATTGTTGAACATCATACAGGTTTTTCATGTTCATTATTGTATCAAATTTAGAAAGGCTTTACAAGATATTCAAGTAAATGATGATATTTTTCGATTGCTTTACGAATAAATAAGTATGATCAACTTTTATTTTTTTACCATCGGTACTTGTATCGCCTCTTTTTTGGGGCTAGTTGTCGACCGTTTTCCAAACCAATCCATTCTCGCTCCTCGCAGTCATTGCGATCACTGCCAGCACATCCTTGGAGTTTGGGATTTGATCCCTATCCTCTCGCAACTACTCCATCGCTTTCGCTGTCGGTATTGTCATCAGACCTATCCATTTTGGTACTGCCTTTTTGAGGTCTGGAGTGGCCTGCTCTTTTTGGCCTGTGCCAATGGTTTTCTTTCTCTGCCTCAACTTCTAACACTACTGGGAGCTGCCGTTTTAGCCATCTATGACCTTCGCTTTATGGAATACCCTTTATTCATCTGGTGCTGTCTCCATGCCCTGGTCCTCTTTTTATCCAGTAGTAATCTCCTCATGCTGGTCTTTTTACTCCTTGCGATCGGAGCTCACTTTTTCTTTATCGGAATAGGAGCAGGAGATTTTCTCTTACTAGCTACCTTTTCGCTAAGCTTTTCTTCTACCCAGATCCTCATTCTCATTCAGATCGCATCCATCTTAGGCATTCTCGTCTTTGCTCTCAAAAAAGAAAGAGACCGGATTCCCTTTGTTCCCTGTCTCTTTCTCAGTTATCACGCTTTACTGCTTTATACAATGTTTTGCAGATAAGTTCTTCTTATTTTGCAGCCTTCGCTTCTAGATAATCAGCGATGGCAGCTACATCCTTGTCCCCACGTCCGGAAACATTGATGATGATGATCTTGTCTTTATCTAATTGTGGAGCACGTTTAACCGCTTCTGCAATCGCGTGTGAGCTTTCAATGGCTGGGAGGATCCCTTCTGTCTTACTGAGAAGAAGAAGAGCTTCTACTGCTTCATCATCTGTCGCTGCTACATATTCTACACGACCAGAATCTTTAAAGAAAGCATGCTCTGGGCCAACCCCTGGGTAGTCCAAACCAGCAGAGATCGAGTAAACTGGCGCTACTTTTCCATCTTCGCCAAAGACTGCATAGGTCTTCATACCATCAACCACACCGATAGTCCCTTTGGTCATAGTCGCTGCGTGTTGATCGGTGTCCAAGCCATGACCAGCTGCTTCTACCCCAATCAAGCCGACTTCCTCTTCTGCGACATATTCAGAAAAGGCACCAATGGCATTAGAGCCACCACCGACACAGGCAATGACATAATCTGGCAAACGACCTTCTTTTTCCAAGATTTGACGTTTAGATTCTTCACTGATCACCTTTTGGAATTCATGCACAATGGTTGGGTAAGGGTGAGGGCCAACAGCAGAACCCAAAACGTAAAAGGCATCCAGATCTGCCATCCATGCTCCAAACGCAGCATCAACGGCGTCTTTCAAAGTCTTAGTCCCGGTTTCAACCGCATGGACGGTTGCCCCCATCATTTCCATACGGAAGACATTCAAGCGTTGGCGTTCCACGTCTTCTGCCCCCATGTAGACATCACAGGCCATGCCAAACTTAGCTGCCGCTGCTGCTGTAGCCACACCGTGTTGACCTGCTCCTGTTTCAGCAATCACGCGCGTTTTGCCCATGCGTTTAGCCAAGAGAATTTGCCCCAAGACGTTATTTAATTTATGCGAACCTAGGTGATTCAAGTCTTCGCGCTTTAAATAAATTTTTGCCCCACCTAAATGCTCTGTCAAACTTTCCGCAAAGTAGAGTGGTGTTTCGCGTCCAGAATAGTCTTTCAAATAATGTTTGTATTCTGCGATAAATTCTGGGTCATTTTTATACTGTTCAAAGGTTTCCTCTAATTGATTGAGCAAGTTTTGAATGGGTTCTGGTACGAAAGATCCACCAAATTGTCCAAAATAGCCTTTTGTTTCTGTCATGATTGTGTCCTCTTTTCTATATCTTCAATCCTGTTTATGATCTTTTTCTCTCGCCGGCCCTTTGAGCTGCAGTCTCACTGGGTTCCTTTGAGATACAAAAAACCTCACACAGATTTTTCTGTGTGAGGACGATTCGATACCGCGGTGCCACCTCAATTGTAGGAAGCTATTCTTTCTCCTACATCTCTGACCTGTCTAACAACAGGGTGCACGATAAGGTGTGCTCACCGAATTTTTATTGTTTCAAATTCATTATCATAAACGCATCAGCCCATTTCAAGATTCACCACTGCTTGTTCGCAATCACCACAAGCTCCCTGGAAGTGAGAAAAATCCCTACTTATCTGATGTCTTGAAGCTATTATAGCTCCCGCTTCTGACTTTGTCAACAAAAATTTTAAAAAGTGGTTAAAATGTTCGGATTTTACATTTCCCCATTTTTTGCTAGCAATCGTGCTCTGAAATACTGAAAGCCTAGATAAGCCAGATAAGCCCCTAAGGTATTGGTCCACAAATCATCTAGCTCAAAGACACGATTGGCATCAAACAAGAGATCTAACAGAACTTGGCTACATTCAATCCACAAGCTCATCGCAAAGCCGAAGCACAAGACCCGTTTGCGACTCCTCAACCAGGGCCATAGCCAGAGAAGTTGAAAGACCAGCGGGCTTAACAAAAAGATATTGGCTATGTTTTGGAGAATGACCTTAATGAGTTGGATGGTACTGGTGATCTGGCCAAGATTCATCACCGAATTAAGAGGAACCAGCAGGACGACGATGCGACCGAAATGTTGAATACCCGGGGTTTCCATACCTGGCTCTGGCTGTTGGGGCAAAAAACACATCAGACACAAGAGGATAAAATAGAAGAAGCTGCCACTCCGTAACAGACTTCTTCCTCTTTTTGTTAGTTCTGTATGATCGATCAGCCCTTGTTTAAGGTTGCGCATGTTGAACAATCGCTTTCTCCCGATCCCGTTTCATGGTATTTGAACGCAATTGGCCACAGGCAGCATCAATATCTGTACCGTGCTCTTGACGCACTACACAGTTAACACCTTGTTTTTTCAAGGTATCATAGAAGGCCATGACCCGTTCTTTTGGACTCCGACTATATTGGTCATGCTCACTGACAGGATTGTAAGGAATCAAGTTAACATAAGACAATTTCTTGATATTCTTGAGCAATTCTGCCAACTCTAAGGCTTGCTCGACCCCATCATTGACTTCATTGAGCATGATGTACTCAAAGGTCACCCGACGGTTCGTAGTCTCAATATAGTATTCAATCGCCGCAAACAATTTTTCAATTGGAAAGGCCCGGTTGATCTTCATAATGCTAGAGCGCAAGTCATTGTTTGGAGCATGAAGAGACACTGCCAAATTGACCTGCACACCTTCATTTGCAAAGTCACGAATTTTATGAGCCAAACCAGAAGTTGACACGGTAATATGACGAGCACCAATCGCTAATCCCTTGTCATCGTTGACCGTTCGAATAAATTTCAAGACATTGTTATAGTTGTCAAATGGTTCTCCAATCCCCATGACAACGATATGGCTGACCCGTTCATCTTGGCCACGTTCGTCAAAGTATTTTTGGACCAACATGATTTGAGATACGATTTCCCCATTGTTCAAATCGCGTTGTTTTTTGATCAAACCAGAAGCACAGAAGGTACAACCGATATTGCATCCTACCTGAGTCGTTACACAGACAGATAATCCATAGTGCTGACGCATCAAGACGGTTTCAATCAACATGCCGTCTGGCAATTCAAAAAGATACTTGACCGTTCCATCTGCTGACTCTTGCACGATTCGTTGCTTGAGTGGGTTGACGACAAACTGATCATTCAACTTAACAATCAAGTCCTTAGATAGATTGGTCATTTCTTCGAAGGACTGGACGCGTTTGCGATAGAGCCATTCCCAGATTTGTGCTGCACGGAATTTCTTTTCGCCGTTTTCTTCCGCCCAATCAATCATATCTTGGCGTGTTAAACTATAAATGGATGGTTTCATTCTTTCTTACTCCTCTTTTTGTCGAATCACAAAATGACGTTTGTTGTTCGTCTTCGTTGTTTTTTTCGTTTCAGCAGACGGTCTTGTTTTTTTCGAGTTTTTTGCTGGTTGTCCCTTGTCGCGTTCTCGTTTTTGGAAACGATCTTTTTGTTTGCGATTGCGCGAACGCTTCTTGGGCTCTCTTTCTTCTGATTGAGCTTTTTTGACCGGTGATTTCTTATCAAAAGAAGCACGATGAGGCTCCTTATTTTCAAGGACAAAATAAGCACAACCATAGCTACAATATTCCAATAGATAATCGTCTAAGCGACTTAATTTATCCATCGTTGCAACATCGCGTTCTTCTTTATAAAAGCCACGCAAGCGCAACTGCTCATTGCTCCAATCACCAACAATGTAATCAAACTTGGTTAAAATCTCAGAAAATCGCTGACCAAAAACAGTCGCATCAAATGCTTCCTTCTCATTTTTCAAGAGCTCAAAGGAGAGGTTTTCTGAACGGATTTGGTCTCCTACCTGATGAAAGACAGGTCCAGGAAATTTATTGTAATTATATAATTCAGGGTCAATCTCTTTTCGCATAGTGTTCCTTCATCAAAATCTATTTACTGTAACACTTTATTTTATCATAAATTTGATGACTTGCGTCAGATTTGACTAGAAAAGAGTTGAAATTCCTTTGAGAGCAAAAAGAGAGTGGGACAGAAATCGGTAATTCGTTAGAATTCGATTTCGTCGTCCCACCTCCTCACAGTTGAGTAGGGCTGTAAAAGCTGATGAAATCAGCGTAGTAGAGCCCATTCAACCACTGCGTCTTGCTCGACAATCCAAAAATAATTGAGAGGCTAGGACTTTTGTCCCAGCCTCTATGAATATTCATTGCCGGATGAAAGGGGCAAATAAAGAGTGATTTTCGTATAGCTATTGGCCTTAGAATCAATCTCCATATGATAGGCTTCGCCAAATTGAAGATGTAATCGTTGGTCCACATTTTTCAAGCCAACACCTCCTAAACGAAGAAGGGTTTGGTCTGTTGCTTCTGATCGGTCAAACCCTCGTCCATTGTCAAAAATCGATACGCATGCGTAGTCTCCACTGACTTCAGTTGTCACTCGAATGAGACCTGGCCGATCGATCTCTTTAATGCCATGGTAAATCGCATTTTCCACCAAGGGTTGAAGCACTAATTTTGGAAGCTGATAGTCGCCCAACCGTTCATCTTCTAGAATTTCATAGTGGAGCTTTTCTCCATAACGTTGCTTCTGAATGAAAAGATACTGGCGGACATGGTCGATTTCATCACTCAGTAGGATTTGTTCCTGGCCTTGGTTAAGAGCCAGTCGAAAATATTGAGCCAGAGACTTAGTGATATCGACCACGCGCCGACTATCGTTAAACTCCGCCATCCAGACAATCGTATCCAAGGTATTGTAGAGAAAATGCGGATTTATCTGAGCAGAAAGTGCCCGCAGCTCGTACCGCCGTGCGTTCTGTTCCTCTTCCTTGACCTGTTGCATGAGGTGATCGATTTGGTCCAACATGGCATTAAAAGCTTGAGCGAGGTCGACCAATTCTGGAGATCCTTTGGCTGCAGCCCTCAAGTTGGCATCTCCTGCTCCAATCCTCAAAATGATAGTCTGAAGGTCTCGTAAGGGTTTGATCCACAAACGCAGAACAAAGGTAATCCCTATTAAACACATGATCAAGGCCAGTAATCCTAGACCAATGAAAGAGTACAGGAGCTGCGACTGAAGCATCTGAAGTCCTTCAAGTGAAGCCACTCCAATCAAGGTCCAATCACTATTTGGAATCGGAACCTGATAGATAAAATTCTGTCCTTCTTTAGCATAGCCATCTTTCACAGCAATATAGGGCTGCATGGCCTGCATTTCTTGGCTGGAGGAATAGACCGCCTTTTTAGGATGGTAGACAAACTCATGCTTTTGATTAATGATAAAACTAAAGCCTTGTTTCCCTAGTTGAAGGTGATCCAAGTAAGCCTGAAGGCTATCGTAGCCAATATCCAAGCGTACTACTCCGAGATTTTGACCAGCCTGATCGACCACTTCTTGGGTAATAGAAACCACCCATTTTTCTTTTTCCGAGGTCAAGGATTCCTTTCGAGCTGGCGTCAAGACCGGCATGGCTCTTTCCTTTATCGCCTCTTGATACCAGCTTTCATTCATCATATCTGAAGAAGTCTGCATGCTGATTTTGGAATCTGTCGCTACCAGACGTCCATCCTTGGTCACCAAGACCGCTGAGACTAGGTCCGGATCCGTTTCAATCATCGTTCGCATCAAGTGCTGAACCGTTTCTTGATTCGCACTCTTGTCTTGAGCAAATTGGCGAACAGCCTGCTCTTTGCTAAGAACCGTCGTGGTCTGCTTTAATTTTTTTAGATAGGAGGTGATAAACTGACTGCTTTGATCGATACTATTTCTTGTCGTCCGCTCTGTTTGCTGGCGGATCGTCCCTGAACTCGTTTGATAGTAAAGGCTACCGATGAGACCAAACAGCAAGAGAATGAAGAGAAAAAAGTAGAGAACCAGTTGAATCAGCAAGGGATATCGTTTCATTCATGCTCTCCTTTTTTGTACTGCCTTGGTGTCACCCCAACAACCTGCTTAAAGCGTTGAGAAAAATAGTTCATATCTTCAAAACCCACCTGATCGGCGATCTCATAAATCTTTAAATCCGTCGTGAGAAGCAAGAGTTGAGCCTTCTTCATTCGCTCTTGGATGAGGTAGTCTTGGAAGGGGAGTCCCAATTTTTTCTTGATCAATACACTTAGATAAGAGGCACTGAAACCAAGTTGATAGGCCAGATCCTTTAGGGTTAACTGGGAATCTGCCAAACGAGCATGAATGGCTTCTTCTAAGTCTGTCGAATAACCATGACTGACCAAATCTTCGACTTGCGCTTTCTTTCGCTCTTGATCGAGTTTTCTTTTCACCTTTGCTAACATCTCTTCAATATCATCTTTTGAAAAAGGCTTCAGCAAATAATCATCTGCACCTAACTTAATGGCTTTTCTCGCAAACTCAAAGTCATCATAACCTGTCAAAAAAATGATATGACAAGACGGAGATTGCTCTTTGACGAGATGGGCTAGATCCAAGCCATTCATTTGTGGCATATTGATATCAGTTAGAAGGATATCAGCTGGTTGCTCTTGAAACTTCTCCCAGGCCTCACGTCCATTTTCTGCCTGGTTGATGACAGTCATTCCAAACTGTTCATAGTCCACTAAGGAAGTCAGACCCTGCCGGATAAGCTCTTCATCTTCCACAATCATGATCGCATACATGTCTTTCACCTACTTGTTTTTGCTATACTTATTATAGCAAATTATGGACTGAATTGTCTCAGACATAGTCCAATAAATAACCGTAGCCCTTTTCTTTCATTTCTGCTTTGGGAATGAAGGTAATAGACAAACTATTGATGCAATAGCGAAGGCCGCCTTTTTCCTTGGGACCATCGGTAAAAACATGGCCCAGATGAGAATTTCCCACACGGCTCCGAACTTCTGTCCGAGTCATATTGAAACTCTTATCCTCCTTATAAATCGCCACATCAGGACTAATTGGCCGACTGAAACTTGGCCAACCACAACCAGAATCAAATTTATCCTTAGAGGAAAAGAGCGGCTCACCGGTCACGACATCTACATAAATACCGGCATCAAACTGATCCCAGTAACGATTGGAGAAGGCTCGTTCGGTATCATTTTTTTGTGTCACCGCATACTCTTCGGGGGATAACTTCTTTTTGATCTCCTCATCGCTCGGCTTGGAGTAGCGACTAGCATCAATAACAGGATAAGAAGCCTGATTGACATCGATATGGCAGTACCCATTCGGATGTTTCTTTAGATAATCCTGGTGGTAGTCCTCAGCCTTGATGAAATTGGTCAGTGGCTCTTTTTCTACTGCTAACGGTTTGTCGTATTTTTTTGCTACCTCTTCAAAGACTTGGTTAATGGTTGGAAGGTCCTCTTGAGAGACATAATAGACACCTGTTCGGTATTGTGTTCCTTGATCATTTCCTTGTCGATTCTTCGACGTTGGGTCGATAATCCGGAAATAATGCAGGAGCAATTCTTTCAGGGATACCTTTTTGACATTGTAAGTGATGTGAACTGTTTCGGCATGACCTGTTTGAGGGACCAATTCATACTTGGTCGTTTCTCCCTTTCCATTAGCGTAGCCTGATACAGCATCGATCACACCTGGAACACGGGAGAAATATTCCTCTACGCCCCAGAAGCAACCACCAGCCAAATAAATTTCACGCTGATCCTTTGGATCAACCTTTTCCTTTGTTTCCTTTTTGACTACTGGAGTCTGACTCATAGATGCTTTTTTGATACTCTCCGTACTTGTTTCTGATCGATCCATTCCGTTTGCTCCCTTGCTAAAGAAAAAGAAACCAATCGATAGGAAGCCAATGAGAAGAATCAAACCTACTTTCCATTTTGTTTCCATTGTCTATCTCCTTACTGCATGTTCTCTAGGGTCTTGAGGATATCCTCTTTATTCATATAGCCGATATGACTTTTCGATAAAGTCCCATCACTATTGATAAAGAGTGCCGATGGATAAGAACGAATCCCATACTCTTTTAGCAGTTCCCCTTTACTATCTAGCAAGACTGGGAAATCCTTGTAATCCAAAGACTGGTACCAATTTTTGAAATCTGCTGCTGATTTTTCGCCATTAAAGGTTGGAGCTACAACGGATAAAACCACGTAATCCTTACCTGCCTCTTCTTTTGCCAACTCATTGGTATCCTCTAATGTAGACAGGCAAATAGAGCACCAGGAAGCCCAAAATTTGAGGTAAACTTTCTTCCCTTTGTAATCGGATAAGCGGTAGGTCTTGCCATCCACTCCTTGCAGGCTAAACTCCTTCACTTTCTTGCCAGATGGTTGCCTAGCCCCAGCTTTGGCTGTTTGTTGGCCCATATCCTTATTGGAAGTAGCCATTCCTTGACTCGAACAAGCCCCCAAAAGTCCAGCGCATACGAATCCTGTAGCTACTAAAGCTAATTTTTTCATCATTATCACCTCTTCAAAACCGAAAGAAAATCATCCTCAGATGACCTCTCCCTTCTTTCATTCCTTGTCTGATTTCATATCAGATGATTCACTCTTTTCATCTTTCATTTCTGAATCGCTAGATTTCATCTCATCTTTTTTCATGTCGTCCTTCATTTCAGAACTGCTGTCAGACATCATAGATGAATCTTTCTTGTCCTCTTTTTCCATTTTATCATCGGACATGGACGAATCCTTCATGTTATCCTTCTTCATGTCGTCCTTCTTCATATCGTCCTTTTTCATATCGTCCTTCTTCATCATGCTACTATTGTCCATTTTTTTCATGTCTGAATCCGATTTTTGACCAGAACAAGCTGCTAAAGTAACGAGGCTAAGTGTAGCAATAGAAAGTGCAAGAATTTTTTTCATGATTTTTCTCCTTTAATCATTCAAGATTAGTGAAACAGGGATGCGAGGCTATTAAGATTTCCTAGCATCAGCAAGATGCCCATCAAGATGATGAGGGCACCACCAATTTTTTTCAAGGTTCCCATATGGGGCTTGAGTTTAGCAAAATGTTGTAGAACCCAGCTAGAAGCCAAGGCCAAAAGCAAGAAAGGCAGAGCCAAGCCTAATGTATATACCAGCATCAGGAGAGCGCCTTGCAATGCACCATTTCCTCCAGAAGCGGCAATGGCTAGAACAGAACTCAAAACTGGTCCGACACAAGGGGTCCAACCAAAACTGAAGGTGACCCCTATCAGAAAAGCATTGAAGAATTCATTGCGCTCCCGATTCTTTTTGAGTTGGATGGTCTTTTGCTTTTGGAGTTGTCTCAGATTGATCACTTCCATTTGGTGAATCCCTAATAGGATCACAATCCCTCCTAGCAGATAGCGAAACCATGGAGCATAAAGCACCTGTCCAAGGGCCCCTGCACCGTATCCTAGAATCAGGAAAACAGTTGATAGGCCTGCGATAAAACAAAGAGTCTTCACTAAGCCATACCAAGAAATATCTCTTCCAAAAATCCGAACAGTTTTCACACGTTCAGAATCCAATAGAATCCCTACATAGACTGGCATCAGTGGCAAAATACATGGGGAGAAAAAGGATAGAACTCCCGCTAAGAATACTGAAATGGAAAACAAACTGGTTTGAATCATTTCACTACCTCCCTTTCTTTCTGATACCAGTATAAAGAAAAAATCCCTCTAAAAATAGAGAGATTGATAAGCAAAAACTTGAATTTGATTAGAAGATGAATCTTCTATCTGTCAACTCCTCGTACTTTCAAGTACGAGACTGATCTAGCAAGATACTTCTACTTCTTTTTCAAATAATCAATGGCGTCTTGAAGGGTTTTGACGGGGACAATTTTCATCTTCGAATGAATTTGTTTTGCTGCTTCTTTAGCTGTTTCATAGTTTGATTTGGCCTTGGGATTGGCCTTCTTTTCTTCTTTGGAAACAGGGTTATTAGGGGCAAAGAAAATTTCTGCTCCTTCTTTATCGGCTGCGACGACTTTCTTGTCAATCCCACCGATATCGCCAACTGTTCCATCTTGGTTAATGGTTCCTGTCCCTGCAATATGGCGTCCCTGACGAAGATCTGGATCAGCCACTTGGGTGTAGATGGCTAGGCTAAACATCATACCGGCACTTGGTCCACCAATTCCTTGGGTCGCAAACTGGACAGGAACATCGCCTTTGGCTTCAGTCCGGTCGATCAGGCTAATCCCGATTCCGTTTTTCCCGTTGGACAATTTGATGATCTTTCCGTCTGCGGTCTTGGTTTGTCCATCCTCAATATAGGTCACTGAAACGGGATCGCCAATTTTTTGAGAACCGACATAGTCAATCAATTCTTTGGAACTCTTAAAGGTCTTGCCATTCACACCAGTTACGGTATCCGCAATGTTTAAGATTCCCTTAAAGGTCGAGTCATCTGCTACCTGCATGACATAAACACCAAGAAAGTCCATCTGGGTTTCTTTTCCAGCTGTCTTTAACCCTTGGTAGATGGCCATATTTTGCGAGGTTTCCATATAGAATTGGTTAATCCGCGTAAATTCTTGGCTTGAACTACCACCTGTCATATCCTTGGCAGAGTAGATATCTGTAAAAGGTGTCGCCCAAGCATAGATCAAATCAGCCGGAGTTGCCTCTTTCACTGCTACGGTTACAAAATCATAAGATCCTGACTTGGTATCTATTTTTCCATCCACTGTCATGACGGATCGAATATCTTCTGCCGTTCCTGGCATTTCAATATAATAGGGAAGGCGAATCACAAAAGCAGCTAGCAAGAGAAGCAAGAAAAGAACTCCTGCAATCGGCCATCGGTATTCTTTCAACCGTCCTTTTTTCTTTTTAGTGGTCAAGCTTGGTTTATTCGCTTGGGTCATCTTTAATTTCCTCCATTACACTCTCTGGTACATACGGTGAGATATCCTGCTGAAAAGCCAGCAACTCTCGAATACGCGTTGAACTAATGGCCTGGTAAGGAGGCTGAGCATAGAGATAAATGGTCTCCAATTCAGGCGCTAATTGGTGGTTAAAATAATCCATATTGGCTTCGTATACCAGATCCTGTGCATTGCGCAAGCCCCGGATCAAGGTGATAACCCCAAGATTTCGCGCCACTGTCACAGCCAACTCTTGAGTCGACGTCACAATTTCAACATTTTCCAAATGAGCCAAGGCCCCTTTCACCATGCGCACACGTTGTTCAATGGAAAAGAGTCCGACTTTTTCCGGATTATAAAAAATTCCGACATAGACACGGTCAAACAAGCGACTAGCTCGCTCGATCAATTGCACATGCCCAATGGTAATCGGATCAAACGATCCTGTAAACAATCCACTTCTATCTGACATATACTGTTACCTTACTAATTCCATAGATTTTTTCTTTCCAGATTCCCACTTGTCCGATTTCCTCAGGAAGTTCTACGTGTTTATCAGTTTCGCACACAATCATGACGTCCTCTGACAAGAGTTGACGCTCGCACAAGGTTTCGATATCACGAACAATCTCTTCCTTGGCATACGGAGGATCCAAGAAAACTAAGTCAAAGGTGCCCGTTAGGAGACCCAAGGCCTGCTTGGCCTCCATTTTTAGCAGTTGAAACCGTTCCTTTTCCTTGGTCATGGCAATATTGGCTGCTACAATCTCCTGCGCTCTACGATCTCGTTCTACTAGAACGGCCTCTGACATGCCTCGAGAAACGGCTTCGATAGAGAGCCCACCGCTTCCAGCATAGAGATCCAGCACTCTTCCACCGTCAAAGTAAGGACCAATCATATTGAACATGGCCCCTCTGACCTTATCAGAAGTCGGCCTGGTTGTTTTTCCTTCAAGTGTTTTGAGGGGACGTCCCCCATAGGTTCCAGATACTATTTTCATAGGGACCATTATACCAAAAAAAATCAGAAAATTGCGATTTGATATGGTCAAGCGACAATTAAAAGAGGCTGGGACAAAAGTCCTAGCCTCTCAATTATTTTTGGATTGTCGAGCAAGACGCAGTGGTTGAGTGGGCTCTACTACGCTGATTTCATCAGCTTTTACAGCCCTACTCAACTGTGCGGAGGTGGGACGACGAAATCGAATTCTAACGAATTACCGATTTCTGTCCCACTCTCTTTCTTCCTTATAGGATATTTTCATATTCATCACGGACAGATTGAGGCCAGACACTGGTTTGGACTTCACCGATATGTTTCTTACGAAGCAAGAACATAGCCAAACGAGATTGCCCAATCCCTCCACCAATCGTGAGTGGGAAGAGACCATTTAACAAGGCCTTGTGCCACTCTAATTGGAGACGATCTTGATCTCCTGTAATCGCAATTTGACGGCGAAGCGTTTCCTCATCGACACGGATCCCCATTGAAGACAACTCAAAGGCTGAACCTAGGACATCATTCCATACAAGGATATCACCATTCAATCCCTTGTAGCCATTTTCAGACTCTGTTGTCCAGTCATCGTAGTCAGGCGCACGTCCATCGTGTGGTTTGCCATCTGCAAGTTCTCCACCAATCCCGATCAAGAAAACGGCTCCGAATTCTTTGGCAATGGCATTTTCACGCTCTTTTGGAGTTAAATCTGGATAGCGTTCCACCAACTCTTCTGTGTGAACGAAGGTAATTTGTTTTGGAAGAACTGACTCAATATCATAGCGCGCTTCTACTGCTAGTTCTGTTAAACGAATCGCCTTGTAGATTTTTTCAACCGTTTCTTTGAGGTAGGCAATGTTGCGTTGACCATTTGGGATGACTTTTTCCCAGTCCCATTGGTCTACATAAACAGAGTGGATAGCGTCTAGCGAATCTTCATCCGGACGAAGGGCCTTCATATGGACAAAGAGACCTTCTCCTTCGCCAAAACCAAAACGTGCCAAGGTATGGCGTTTCCATTTTGCAAGTGAATGCACGACTTCATAAGTCTCATCAGGAATTTGAAGGACCTTTACAGATACCGGATGTTCAATCCCAGAAAGGTTATCCTGCATCCCGTCTCCGACCTTGCTCAAAATTGGTCCTTGGACTTCAATGATGTCCAATTTATCTTTTAAATATTGTGTAAACGTCGTTTTAACAAACGAAATTTCTTTTTGTTGATGTATAAAACTTTTTTTCATATAATTCCTCGTTGTTAGAAGTTGTAAAACTGATTATACTCCTTTTTCATTCAAAATCCAAGCCTTTTCATTCGTTTTCAACTGAATTTTTCTCTTGCAAAAAGGATTCATTTTTGATAAACTATATGTAACTTTTAAAACGTTACATAGGAGAAGCGACATGTTTGATGCAAAAAAACTAAAAGAAAGACGCCTGGAAAAAGGCTTGACCCAAGCAGATGTCTACGAGGATCTCAAGATTTCTCGTAAGACTTACTCCAGTTGGGAGAATGGTTTGGCGGAGCCACACGAAAAAAATCTCAGGAGGTTGGCCAAGCGCCTCTCCGTTAAAGAGGACTACTTTATTAACAAAGACTCCGCACTCTACACCTACCCTTTATTAACCCCACCTCATCAAAAGAAAGTCGACCAGTTGGCCAGCCAGTTATTGGAACAGCAGCAAAAAGTTGTTTCCTTAACAGCTTATAAGGTTCTTTCGATTGAGCTAGCAGCCGGTTTGGGACATACCTTTTATGACAACGAAACCGACTATGAAACTGTCTATTTTGACCAAGAGATCCAGCACGATTTCGCTTCTTGGGTATCAGGTGATTCGATGGAACCTCTCTATCCCAATGGCTCTGTTGCCCTCATGAAGCAGACTGGCTTTGACTACGATGGTGCTGTCTACGCCCTCATCTGGAATGGAAAAACCTACATCAAGAAAGTCTATCGGGAAGCGGAAGGCTTGCGCTTAGAATCCATCAACCCTGACTACGATGATTTATTTGCTCCCTATGAAGACGAGCCCAAAATCGTCGGCATTGTGGTCGGGCATTTTCTCCCACTCGAGGTTTAAATATGCTATTTGATTATTCACGTGAGCCTCATTCTGATATTGCTTTTGTGGATATGAAAAGTTTTTATGCTAGCTGTGAATGTGTCCGTCTGGGGCTCAACCCCTTGACGACTTCTCTTTGCGTCATGAGTCGGAGCGACAATTCAGCTGGCCTAATTTTGGCGAGCTCTCCCGTTTTTAAACAAGTCTTTGGCAAGAAAAATGTCAGCCGTAGCTACGACCTACCTTTTGATCTCAAGACTAGAAAATTTAATAGCTACGTGGCCCAAAAGCAAGGATTGCCAACGGATCCATCCTTTGTTTCCTACATTGAATCCTGGGCCAAGAGGACCCTGATTGTTCCTCCACGGATGAATGCCTATATTCAGGTCAATATGGAAATTCAGAAGGTCTTTCAGGAATTTGCGGCACCAGATGATATTTTTCCTTACTCGATTGACGAAGGCTTTATCGATCTGACTTCTTCCTTAAATTATTTTATTCCAGATCCCTCCCTCTCTCGAAAGGAAAAACTGGATCTCCTTTCTGCCAGAATCCAAAAAAGGATCTGGCAGGAAACTGGAATCTACTCTACCATCGGCCTCAGCAATGCCAATCCCCTTCTTGCCAAGCTAGCCTTGGACAATGAAGCCAAGCATTGCCGAAATATGCGCTCCAATTGGTCTTATGAAGATGTAGAAAGTAAGGTCTGGAAACTGCCCCAGCTCACTGATTTTTGGGGCATTGGACGTCGTACTGAAAAACGATTGCAAAAGATCGGGATCACGTCGATTGCTGAACTGGCTCAGGCTCACCCAGATCTCTTAAAGAAAGAATTCGGAGTCATGGGTCTGCAACTTTGGTTCCATGCTCATGGTATTGATGAAAGCAATGTCCACAAGCCTTATCGTCCAAAATCACGAGGCATTGGTAACTCTCAAATCTTGCCCTATGACTACCATCTACAAGCTGATATTGAACTGGTGTTTCGGGAGATGGCTGAACAGGTGGCTATTCGCTTGCGACGGAAAAAAAAGAAGACCCAGCTGGTCTCCATTCATGCCTCCTACTCCAAAATCGAGGGGCTTCCGTCCATTCACTGCCAGCAAAAGATTGAGCCTACCCAATCCACCAAGGTTTTATCCGATACGGTTCTGCGGCTCTTTCGCTCCAAGTACGAAGGAGGAGCCATTCGGCAGATTGGTGTTTTTTATGGAGAACTTGTCGAGGAGTCTCTTCAACTCTTTTCTCTTTTTGATGATCCAGTAGCCTTGGAAAAAGAGGAGAAACTCCAGCAGACCATTGACCGCATTCGGGACCAATTTGGCTTCACCTCTCTTCAGAAAGGCTCCTCATTACTAGAAAACTCACGCGCCATTGCACGCAGTAAACTAACAGGCGGACATTCTGCAGGAGGCTTAGATGGATTAACATGATCGACCGTTCTTATCTTCCTTATCAATCCGCCCGCGAATTTCAAGATCGTGGCATGGCCAAATGGGCTGGCTTCTTTTTATCCGAGCACACAACCGCCCTGCATACAAAAGAAATTGACCGCAGTCAGCTCACAATTCTTCCACTTGCTGAACAGATCCAGCTCCTGGAGCAGGCCTTTCAACAACAAACGACGATCTCTATCACGATTCTAGAGGGCAACCATTTTTCGACTCACACAGGTTCGATTCACACCTTATCTACTTCTGAGCTTCTTCTCAAAAGCGATGGCCACTACCACCGTCTCCTCGTAGACTCTATCATTTTTATTGAATCTGAGGAAACACCCTATGAAACCTATTCAGACTAAACACGAATTACAATTTGATTATTTTTCGGAGAATTACCACCAATTTGAGATGGACTTTTACAAGTGGGCCGCTACTTCTACGCCGCTCGTCTTTTTAGAAGACGATATTCTCCACTCTATGGCAGCAGGCCAGCGAAACTACTTTCGTCTTCACCACACCAAAAGTCGGGATCATCGAGACCATTATTTCTATTTTAAAGTTTCCACACTCTCCCAATCACCCCTGACCCGTATTTACGCTTATACAGGACATCACTTACAAAAGATAGATCCTCATCAGACAGAGAAAAAGGATAGCTTGATCTGAGAAGCTATCCTTTTTCTTAATTTATGGGATTCACTACAGTCCTTACGAGTGATTAGAATCCATCTACGTTTGTGTAGATTTTTTGTACGTCCTCGTCGTCTTCAAGAACGCTGTAAAGTTTTTCAAATGTTTCCAAATCTTCACCTGACAACTCAACTTCTGATTGAGGAATCATTTCCAATTCAGTTACTTGGAATTCTTCGACACCTGATTCACGCAAAGCAACGATCGCTTTGTGAAGATCAGTTGGTGCAGTGTAAACAGTGATTGTTCCTTCTTCTGCTTCTACATCGTCTACATCCACATCTGCTTCAAGCAAAAGCTCAAAGATGGCATCGGCATCATCACCAGCAAAGACGATGACACCTTTGTTGTCAAAGAGGTAAGATACAGAACCTGAAGCTCCCATGTTCCCACCGTTTTTACCAAAAGCAGCACGGACATTGGCAGCTGTACGGTTAACGTTTGAAGTCAAAGTATCAACGATCAACATAGAACCATTTGGTCCAAATCCTTCGTAACGTCCTTCTGTAAAGGTTTCGTCAGTGTTTCCTTTTGCCTTATCGATCGCTTTATCAATTACGTGTTTTGGCACTTGCGCTTGTTTCGCACGGTCAATAACGAATCTCAAAGCAGTATTTAGTTCTGGATCTGGTTCACCCTTTTTAGCAGCTACATAGATCTCCACACCAAATTTAGCATATACTTTTGAGTTGGCACCATCTTTGGCAGTTTTCTTGGCAACAATATTGGCCCATTTACGTCCCATGAGGATTCTCCTTAAATTTTTTCAAATTATTTTCAATCTTTTATATTATATCATAAATCACAAGACTTGGAAGAGTTTTTTGCGTATCCTTCCAATTGGAGTTGCTCGACTATTCACCTCTTATTGATCTTCCACCCTCACAGGCACCCGGCCCCAGATCTGCTCTGGCAATTGGGGATGGCCTAGTTGATACACCTGATCCGCTTGTTGGGTCAAAGCATCCCAAGGTTCCTTACCAATTCGGGTCACGATTTCTACTGATTTTTTCAAGCCTTTGAGATGAGCTTGTCCCTTTGCGGAAAAACCTAAGACATGAATGGCGTCGGGAAGGGCTTGTTCCGTTGCCCCTACCAAGATGTAGGTCAAGATGCGGCGCACTCGAGCCTTAGTATAGCGCTTGGTTGCGACTTTCTCCACCATGTCTTCCACAGAACTAGCACTTCGAACCGCATCCTTTAGCCGATTGGCCAGTTCTTCATTGACCTGAAAAATTTGTGTCAGATCCGGATGGGTTAGGATTTGATAACGGAGCAGTTGGTCATAATTCTCCCAAGACACCTGCGGAGCCGACTGAAAGAGTTGACTATTGGGCATGAATTTAGCGACAAAGCCCTGATCTTCCTTGTGTAGGCGTAGACTAGTCGCAGAAGCATAGGCCACTTCTTTTTCTTCTGAATGGTAGCCTGCTCCCTGGCGTTGGACGGGCTTGAGCGTAACTTTCTTCCCAGCACAAGCCTTGGCATAGGCCAAGCCCAGGATATGGTTGGGAGAATCCCCTGTGAACTCCACTCCAGCAAAGGTTTCCCACATTTTTTGGGTCTTTTGTGGATAGGATAAATCGTCAGGAAGACTTCGCAAGAAAGCTTCCATTTCCGCCTCATTCTCCGAGTAGACTGTCGCAATCGCTTGGTAATCTAAAACCGCTTCTGTCCCAAAAGTCAATTGGTCGATTCCTAGACGGGACAAGATTTCTACCGCTCCCTTGGCAAAATGATCCGCCGACTGAACAGCCACGAGAAAGGGGAGCTCGACCACCAGATCCGCTCCATTTTCCAAAGCCATCTGCGCGCGAATCCACTTGTCTACAATGGCAGGCTCGCCACGTTGAACAAAATTCCCAGACATGGCCACAATCTTCAGCCCCTCTGCCTGTTCCAGCAAGTACTTGTGACCATTGTGAAAGGGATTAAATTCTGCAATAATACCTGTAACTGTCATGTTTTCCTCTTATTTAATTCAATGGTTAACATTTTTTATATTTATATAGGGATATCGTTTTGGCCTGTAATTTAACTCAACTTTATTCAAACTAACTATATTCAATAACTTGATAATTATTTTAGAGGAAGTAATGCAACTCGTAATAAATATCGGTATAATCGTATACGAATCAAAAGAGGTAATTCCATTATTTACTTCATCCAATAAAAGGATATAAGTAGCGAGCACTGCAATAAAAATAAAAATAACCATCAATAATTGAATCCATTTAAATAAATAATTGAAGATGTCTTTTATCATTAATAACTCATCTCGAAAAATAAATATAAATATTTTAAAAACAGCAAGAACTAACAAGAAGACAATTAATATTTTGTATAATGATTGCAATTCTATTAGTTTATTATAAAAACAAATAATGACATTCAATGAGGTTCCTTGAATACTCAACTTTGCAAAACACTTAATAAATACGACACCTAAAATTAGTGGTAATATAATATATTCAAAAAATTCAAAGCCATTATTTTTTTCTATAGAAATTATCTTGTTTAAAAAAATAACTGGCCATTTTAAAATTTGTGAGATTATTAGTATCGGAATAAGGGATAATATAATAAAAATCCCCAAAAAAATTATAAAAATCGATTTAAGAATTTCTTTAAAATTATTAAACTTCAAATTGTTCTTCAAAAATGTGATATCACTTTGAAACTCTGATTCCATTTTGTTCTTGATATTCTTAAAGATATTACTTTTAGAGATATTTTTACAATTACTAGAAACACACTTGATAACATAAAAAATAAAATATGAACAAATTAATATAAAATAAATGAATTCATTTTCTCTCACAACAGTCTCCCTCCTACTTCTGTGCTACAAAAAACCAACGTTTGCTGGTCTTTGTTGGCTCTTTGTCCTCAAAGTCTGCATACAATTTGAAAGATTTAAAGCCAGCCTGCTCCAATAAAATGTCATATGTTAAAACTTCATAGGTGCGTTCCTCATGAACTTCATCGTGCCGACTAAAGGAGCCATCCTCTTCTTGGACAAAGAAGGTCAGCTCATGGACGATCGAGTGAGGGGCCGCATCCTCATAGGTATCCCAGAGCATGGCAAAATCTTCTGCGTTTTCGTGGTAAGAATATCCTGGGAAGACCTCATCTGTCTGATAGGTCGAATGGACATCAAAGATAAAAACACCATCTTCATTAAGGGCATTGTAGACTTCTCTGAAGACATCCCCTACTTCTACCTCGTCTTGCATATAGCAGATAGAATCCGAGTAGCAGGTCACGAAATCATAAGTGCCTGCTTGCGAGAGATCCAACATATTGCCCTCGATAAAATCAATCTTCTGCTTGGCTGAAGCAGCTCTTTTTTCAGCAATTTTCAGCATGTCAGCACTCAGGTCTAATCCAGTCACATCAAAACCAGCTTGAGAAAAGCGAACAGACTGGATCCCTGTCCCACAAGCCAATTCCAGCAATTTTTTCCGGTCCTTACTTTTAGGAAGATGCCGGAGGGAAAAATCCGTCCATAAGTCATACAGACTATCATCCATGACCGCATCGTAGACCGCCGCAAACGTTTCATAAGTCGCCATATTCATGATACCAAGTCCGTCCGTAATCCGATAGAAAATTAGGAGCACGACGATGGAGCTAAACTCCAAGGAGTGCTATCTATTTTCCGAGGAGTACAGGACAGGTTCAAATCCTTTCTAAGATACAAAGAGCGTTAAAAGCAAAGAGAAAATAGGAAACTTTCTGCCCTATCGTCAGATACAAAGGAAGTTACTCTTTTTCTCACAGCTTTTAGCTCGTGTTCAATTAAGAAAATAACCAAACACGAGGCCCCATCCTTTCTTTCCATAGAATTTCAATTTAACCAACAAAACTCAGTTGCTACCAACTGAGTTTATCTGCTTATGCTAGGGCTGCTGAAAGATCGACAGCACTTGCTTCGTGCCATAGCTTTTCTAGGTTATAGTGGGAACGCATTTCTTCTGAGAAGACATGGACTACCACACCACCTAAGTCAAGAAGGACCCAACCTCCAGCTGAATCACCTTCGACGTGGCTGGCATTCCCACCAGCTTCTATGACCTTCTCGCGAATATTTTCAGCAATAGCCTCCAATTGGCGGCTGTTCATAGAGCTTGTGATGACAAAGTAGTCTGTCACGCTGGTCAAGCTTTGAACATCCAAAGCCACAATATCTTCTGCACGCTTTTCATCTGCTGCTTTGACAACTAATTCAAGTAGTTCTTTTTCTTTCATGTAATTCTCTTTCCTTAAAAAATTGATTTGTAATCTAAGACATCCGCAAAACGTTCTGCCCAAATATTTTCATAAAATTCATTAAGCGTTTCTGCTGGAATATCCTCTCCATCAAAGGTTGTGACAGCTCCTTCTGGAATAACCAACTTATAACCGTATTCAAACCCCACTTTGACGGATGTATCGACACAATATTCTGTCTGCATGCCACACAGGACCAGTTGTTCAATCCCTTGTTGATCCAAGTATTCTTTTAATCCTGTCTCTTTAAATATGCTATTGTATCGCTTCTGAAACACCTTCTCATCTGCCTGCCTCTTCAACAGGGGCGATAATTGCCAATCTTCCGAGGTTAAAGCCTCTGGCGTTTCAATATGCTGCATGTAGATAATTTCAATCTGCTCTTTTCTAGCCTGCTCTTGCAAATAAGTGATCTTCTCTAAGAGCTTTTCTGTCTCAAAACCTGTTTCCACTAAGATATTTTGTACGTCAATAATGATAAAAGCTGTCTTCACTCACTGCTCCTCTTTCAAATACTTTACAAATGCATTATAGGTTTCAAGGGTTTGGGGATAAATGGGCAATCCTTGGTGGGCCAAGTGTTCGACTGTGCGAGCTGTCTCATAGGCCACGGCACGATCCAAGGAGACTTGAGCGATGTCGCGCGCTTGCTCTACCCCCGGAAAGGCCCGGTTGTGCTCAATGTAATCTGCTACATAGACAATCTTGTCTAAGGTTGACATCTGTCCACTCCCCACGGTGTGGATCTCAATACTGCGAAGAATGGCTGGATCTGTCAGTCCGAGGTCTTCTTGGATCTTGTAAATCCCGACCATCCCATGCCAGACATTGTTGCCCCAGTTTTTTAATGCTGGATCCAGCTCATAGCGATCGATCAAGTCCAGAAATTCCTGATCTGATAATTTCTTGGCGTAGTCATGTAACAAACCTGCTAGACCAGCCTGCTCTTCATCAGCCCCATAGCGTTTGGCCAAGTCACGCGCAGCCTTCTCAACCCCTAAACAGTGAGTAAGCCGCTTTTCTGGCAGGATTTGGCGCATTTTTTCAAGCAAGACCTCACGAGAAAAGCCTAGATAGTTTTCATAGGTCATTGATACAATCCTTCTTTCTTGATGTAGTCCAAGACTGGTTTTGGCAACATAAAATTCGGCGTCCGGCCTTTGGCTACAAAATCACGCACCATACTAGAGGAGATGTCCATTAGAGGAACATCCACCCAGATCACCGGATAAGAAGTCCCCGCCTTATAGCGTGGTCGCTGTACTCCGACAAATTGCACAATCTCCACCAATTCATCGATGCGGTGCCATTTTGGTAAATAATCCACCATATCTGCACCAATGATGAAGTAATAATCTGTGTCTGGATCCCGTTCATTGAGTAAGAGCATGGTGTCGTAGGTATAGGAAATTCCTTTACGTTCGAGCTCGATCGTCTCGATCTCCAGACCTTCAATGCCTTCAATGGCTAATTCCAGCATCTTAAGGCGATGGTGCTCTGCAATCGTCTCCTTGGCATCGACATGCGGTGGCTCATACTCAGGCATCAAGAGCACCTTATCTAACCCTAATTGTTGGCGCACTTGATCCGCAACGACCAAATGGGCATTGTGGACCGGATTGAAATTTCCACCCAAAATACCAACTTGTTTGCGTTTCTTGTCTTTGATCTCTGGCTCTAACTCTACCTTGGTAAAGGGAGTCAATAGTTCAATTGCCATAGGTTTGCTCTCCTCGATGTATTAAATTTCTTTTACCTTCGCTGAAATTTTACGATTTTCTTTTTTGCTCGATTGTTTAAACAAGATGAGAATCCGACCAATCTTTTGGACCGTTTCCACACCGATTTCTTCTTCCAAGATTTCTGCTACTTCATGGATATTCTCATCCGTATTTTGAAGAAGGGTCACCTTGATGAGTTCACGCGCATCTAGCGCTTGGCGCACACTGGTTTTGATTTGGTCATTGAGCCCGTTTTTCCCGATTTGGATAATGGGTTTGAGGCTGTGGGCTTGGCTGTTGAGGAAAGCCCGTTGTTTAGATGTTAATGTCATGTTTTTTCATTGTTTCTTTTTTGATACTTTTCTGATGTGGTGGCGGTCGTCAGCGACCTCCTAGCGGAGTTCCATGACTTAAATTTGAGCCTAAAGTCTCAAATTTTCCGCGCCTAAGTAGTAAAATATCTACTTAGGCTTTCACCACAGCGAAAAGTATCCTTTCTAGGCTCGTTGCACTCGCCCAGTCTATAAAGAAACTATTTCCTTTCAAATTTTTAAATGATAGCTTTGCGGGTAACGACGGCGACGCCTTCTGGTGCCCAGACGGCTACTTTGGCTTCTCCATTGACGCGGATCCAACCGAGTCCTGAGATGACCAGGTCTGTCTTATCCTTGATGGTAAACTCATGAGAAACCAAGGGTGGGAATTCTTCTTTTTCCTTGCTATTAGGTGGAGTTAATAAGCCACCGACATGCTTGTCATAAAAGGCAGTCGCTCCTTCGAGTTTGGTTCGGTGAAGCTTGAGTTCGTTGTCAAAGAAGGCGGTGAAACCTTGCTTTTCTCCCTTAATAAAGTCAAAACGTCCCAAGCCACCCAAGAAGAGGGTTTGCTCTGGATTGAGCTGATAGGTCTTGGGCTTGATTTCCTTTTTAGGGCTGACATACTTGAGGTTTTTCGCCGTCAAGTAGTGAGCCATCTGGTGGCGATGGATAATCCCTGGTGTATCGTAGATGTAGGATCCATCGTCCAATGGAATTTCGATCTTGTCCAGTGTCGTTCCGGGGAAGCGAGAAGTCGTGATGATATCCTTATCCCCAGTGATTTCTTGGATGATTGCATTGATGAGGGTCGATTTCCCAACGTTGGTCACACCCACCACATAGACGTCACGGCCCTTACGGTACTGTTCAATCTTTTCCATCAAGTCCTTGATAGCACTCTTGTTTTGGGCAGAGGTGAGGACCACATCGACAGGACGCATGCCTTCTTCGTGGGCCCGCTCCATCAACCAATGGGTCACCTTGCTGTCCTTGACAGACTTGGGCACGATATCTTTTTTGTTTCCGACCAAGAGGACATCATTTCCTGCTACAAAACGCGGTAGGCCAGGAATGACGGAGCCATTAAAGTCAAAAATATCCACTACATTGACCACGAGAGCATCACTATCTCCTACTTCGTGAAGGAGTTTTAGGAAATCATCATCTGTCAGATGCACATCTGTGATTTCATTGTAGTGACGCAGACGGAAACAGCGTTGGCAATAAACCTCGCCTGTTTCCAAGCCCTTTTCAAGAGCTGATTGGGGAGTATAGCCTAGACCCTCTTTATTTTCTGTCTGAATGGGGGCTCCACAGCCAATACAGAATAATTCTTCCATTCTTAAATTCCTTTTTTGTATACAATCGGACCATATTTCTCGGCCATTTGCTTCATAACACGGCGTTCACGCGCCCGGTTGATCTGCGTCTTGATCGAGTCATGCTCGACCAAAGGCTTGACCAAAATCGAACGAATGCCTGCACGATGGGCAGCTCGGATATCCGTCATCAGTTGATCCCCGACCATGACCACTTCATTTTTCTCATAGTGGAAACGTTTGAGGGCACGATCAATCCCAAAGGTAAAGGGCTTGAGCGACCAGGCTTCATAGTCAATATCAAATTTCTCAACAGCGCGCTTAACCCGTTTGGGACTATTATTAGACACCACGATAACCCGAATCCCTCCATCACGAAGGTCATGCAACCACTGGCGCATCTCAGGAGTTCCATCCGGATTATTCCAAGCAATCAAGGTATTATCCAAATCCACAAGGACTGCCTTAATACCCTGTTTTTTCAAGTCTGTAACGGTGAGATCATAGGCTGCTTCCACCGCAAAATCTGGTTTGTAATTTTCGATTGACACGTTTTTCTCCATTTTTTATACTCCTTTCATTGTAGCATAAAAAGACCCATTTTGCACTCGCTTCACGACTAAAACAGCGACAGACTCCAATCAGGTCGCTTTCACTACTCAAAAAATAGACAAAATCCTTACAAACTTCCAAAAACATGGTATAGTAGAAGAAAAAGAACTCGGAATTTTTTATGAAACAAACAAGCTTAAAAGAGGTCTCTCCTCTTCTCCAGCGCATCATTAATTGGTCGTCCATCATTGGAGCTCTTGGGACCTTGGCCTTTTGTATCTGGGCCTACTTTTCTGGCATCCTTCAATCCAAAGAAACCTTGTCGGCATTTATTTTGCAAGCCGGAATCTTCGGGCCTCCCCTTTTTATCTTTCTTCAGATCCTTCAAACAGTGGTCCCTATTATTCCTGGAGCCCTGACATCTGTCGCTGGTGTCTTTATCTATGGACACATCATTGGGACCATCTACAACTACATCGGAATTGTCATTGGCTGTGCCATTATCTTCCACCTAGCCAGAATGTACGGACCTAAGTTCGTCCAATCCATGGTCAGTCAGAAGACCTACGACAAGTACATTGGCTGGCTCAATGAAGGTAAGCGGTTCGATCGCTTCTTTATCTTCATGATGATCTGGCCAGTTAGTCCCGCCGACTTCATCTGTATGCTGGCAGGCCTGACGAAGATGACCTTCAAACGCTACATGACCATCATCATCCTCTGCAAACCCATCACCCTCGTCATCTACACCTACGGCCTGACCTATATCATCGATTATTTCTGGAAAATGGTCTAAAGCATAACACCACCTCCTAATTAACTAGGAGGTGGTGCTTTTGGTCAAAAAGAGAAGTATTCCCAAATTTCTGGTTATGCATCTCCCTATATATTTAAGAGTATGAAAAGATTTTTATACGCCATTTAGTCTAAAATAAGCTTTTGCCAGTCGATGTGATAGTAATAAACACCGCACTATTTATTAATATAAATCTTCCAAGCTTCTATATTCCACGACTTCATTTTTAATAACATTTTTTTCAAATTCAAAATGGTTAAGTGGGTTATCAATCAATACCAATTTTGGAATATCTTCGAGATTGGTGACTAGAGATAGAATAAAATTCGATTGATATTCCTTAGCTTTCTCAAATTCTTTTGAGGTCAACCGAATACGTCCTTCACCATAAAGACGGGCATCAGTCAATTGGCCATCTTTAAATTTTTCTTCCTTATCAAAATGGTAAATGAAATAGTTCTCTGCTTCCATTCCAGTTTCTTGTAGGCGTTTGAATTTCGTCCGAACAATTGGTTTTTCAATGATGGTTTTGCCTGTTTTCTTCCCTTCACTTGCAAGCAACATTTTGACTATTTCTGCGAAACTGTGAACATCCTCACTCCCAAACATCATGTCAATTAAATCTTTTCTAAAACGGTAGACTTCAGCTTTTTGCCACCAACCTTTTCGATTGTTATCAAAATAGGGGTCGAATAAATCCATTCTATTTTTGACGACACCAGTTGTTTCTGCAACGCCTAAAGAAACTATGTAACGATAAAACTCGGATTTACTAGAGCATTGAAATTCCTTTATAAAAGTATCATCAAACTTAGCAAGACCATAGCCAATCAAATTTAACAATTCATAGTGAGGGTGTTTAGACATAACTTTCTCCATCAATAGATATTGATTTCATTATACCAAAAAAACACGGCATTCCGCCGTGTTTCTGTGTTTATTTAACGAGTTTCTTCATCTCATCAATACGTGCAACAGTCGCATCGTACTTCGCTTGGTAGTCGGCTTGTTTGTCGCGTTCTTTTTGGACGACTTCTGGTTTGGCATTGGCTACGAAGCGTTCGTTAGAAAGCTTCTTACCAACCATGTCCAGTTCTTTTTGCCATTTAGCTAATTCTTTTTCAAGACGGGCCAATTCTTCTTCGACATTGAGAAGGTCAGCAAGTGGCAAGTAGATTTCTGCGCCTGTGATGATGCTTGACATAACCAAGTCAGGTACCTCTACATCTGCTGCAATTTCCAGGTGTTCTGGGTTTGTGAAGCGTTTGATGTAGTTAACGTTGTCATTGAAGAAGGCATCAAGCTTGCTGTCGCTTGTCTTAATCAAGATAGTGATTGGTTTGCTTGGCGCTACGTTCACTTCTGCACGTGAGTTACGAACAGAGCGAATCACATCTTTAAGAGCTTCAACGCCGGCTGCTGCTTCTTCGTTTTCAAACTCTGGACGAACCACTGGGTATTCCGCAGTCACGATTGTTCCTTCAGAGATTTGGCCATAGATTTCTTCAGTTACGAATGGCATGATTGGGTGGAGGAGACGTAAGATTTGATCCAAGGTGTAAAGAAGAACTGAACGAGTGATGACTTTTTCGTCCTCATTGTCGCTATAAAGCACTTCCTTAGTCAACTCAACATACCAGTCCGCAAACTCATCCCAGATGAAGTTGTAGAGGATGTGACCAGCGACACCAAACTCAAACTTATCAAAGTTTTCAGTGACCTTACCGATCGTTTCATTGAGGTTGTGGAGAATCCAGCGGTCTGTCACGTTACCTGCTTGACCAGCAGCCACTTTAGCTACATTTTCACGTGCCGCATCCAGGGTCAATCCTTCATTGTTCATGAGGATGTAGCGAGAGATGTTCCAGATCTTGTTAATGAAGTTCCATGAAGCATCCATTTTCTCGTAAGAGAAGCGCACATCTTGACCAGGTGCAGAACCGTTTGAAAGGAACCAACGAAGGGCATCGGCACCGTATTTCTCGATAACATCCATTGGGTCAATCCCGTTACCAAGAGATTTAGACATCTTGCGTCCTTGCTCGTCACGAATGAGACCGTGGATAAGGACGTTTTGGAATGGCTGACGGCCAGTGAATTCCAATGATTGGAAAATCATACGAGACACCCAGAAGAAGATGATGTCGTAACCTGTTACCAAGGTTGACGTTGGGAAATAACGTTTGAAGTCTTCTGAGTCGACATCCGGCCAGCCCATAGTTGAGAATGGCCAAAGGGCAGAACTAAACCAAGTATCCAAGACATCTTCGTCTTGTTTCCATCCGTCACCTTCTGGTGCTTCTTCACCAACATACATTTCACCTTCAGCATTGTACCAAGCAGGGATTTGGTGACCCCACCAGAGCTGACGAGAAATTACCCAGTCATGGACATTTTCCATCCACTGAAGGAAGGTGTCGTTGAAACGAGGTGGGTAGAATTCTACCTTATCATCTGTGTCTTGGTTTGCGATAGCATTTTTCGCCAATTGATCCATCTTAACGAACCATTGTGTAGACAAGCGTGGCTCAACCATAACCCCTGTACGCTCTGAGTGACCAACTGAGTGGGTCATCTTCTCAATCTTAACAAGGGCACCAATTTCTTCTAACTTCTTGATAACAGCCTTACGAGCTTCAAAGCGGTCCATGCCGTTGAATTCGCCAGCCAATTCATTCATAGTACCATCATCGTTCATAACGTTGACTTGTGGCAAGTTATGACGTTGTCCAACCAAGAAGTCATTAGGGTCATGGGCAGGAGTGATTTTAACCACACCAGTACCAAATTCAGGGTCTGCGTGTTCATCACCAACGATTGGGATTGGCTTGTTCAAGATTGGCAAGATAACATTTTTACCAATCAAGTCTTTATAACGGTCATCATTTGGGTTAACCGCTACGGCAGTATCCCCAAACATAGTCTCAGGACGTGTCGTTGCTACTTCAAGGGCACGTGAACCGTCTTCCAACATGTAGTTCATGTGGTAGAAGGCACCTTCGACATCCTTGTGAATAACCTCGATATCAGAAAGGGCTGTACGAGCTTTTGGATCCCAGTTGATGATAAATTCACCACGGTAGATCCAGCCCTTCTTGTAAAGTTCTACAAAGACCTTACGAACCGCTTTTGACAGACCTTCGTCAAGGGTGAAACGCTCACGAGAATAGTCTACAGAGAGCCCCATCTTGCCCCATTGTTCCTTGATAGTCGTCGCATATTCGTCTTTCCATTCCCAGACTTTCTCAAGGAATTTTTCACGACCAAGGTCATAACGAGAGATGCCATCTTCAGCCAAACGCGCTTCTACTTTAGCTTGAGTAGCAATCCCAGCATGGTCCATACCAGGAAGCCAAAGCGTGTCGAAACCTTGCATTCGTTTTTGACGGATAATGATATCTTGCAAAGTTGTATCCCAAGCGTGACCAAGGTGAAGTTTCCCAGTTACGTTTGGTGGTGGAATGACGATTGAATAAGGCTTAGCCTTTTTATCGCCAGAAGGCTTAAAAACATCCTCATCAAGCCATTTTTGGTAACGACCAGCCTCAACCTCGGCTGGATTGTATTTAGGTGAAAGTTCTTTAGACATGTGTGTGTCCTTTCTAGTTATTTCTTTTTAATGTTTATTTCGAGCTTCCCACTCACTCTTCAGTAAGCCGTATCTCAAATCATCACAGCGGTTGCCTTGGGCATCTTTGCGGTCTCGGATACGAGCTTCAAGGATGAAGCCAAGTTTCTCAGCGACTCGTTGACTTTGAAGGTTGTAACCAAAGCAAGACAGCTCAATCTTATGAAGCCCCAGTTCTTTAAAAGCCAGGTTAATCAAGGCACACGCCGCTTCGGGTACATAACCTCGACCCCAATAGTCTGGATGCAAGGTATAGCCAATTTCCAGCACATCATCTTCGTGGCGATGATTGAAACCGATAGAACCAATGACCATATCGGTCCCCTTGACAACAATTCCATAGCCCTCTGGAAGATTGTTTTTTTTACTTCGCTCAGGAAGGATATGTTCTAGATAATAGATCTCATCTTCCAAGGTCTTAACGGGCAGAAGTCCTGCTGGATAGGAAACTTCTGGACGACTGACAAAGTCAAAAATTGCTTCTGCATCAGCCACCGTTCGGACTCGCAAGACAAGTCGCTCAGTTTCGATTCGTTTAGGTGAAAGTTCTTTAGACATGTGATTGTCTCTTCTAGTTTTTCTATTTTTAATGTTGATCTTGAGCTTCCCACTCACTCTTCAGCAAGCCGTATCTCAAATCATCACAACGATTGCCTTGGGCATCTTTACGGTCACGGATACGAGCTTCAAGGGTGAAGCCAAGTTTCTCAGCGACTCGTTGACTTTGAAGGTTATAACCAAAGCAAGACAATTCTATCTTGTGTAGGTTCAATTCTTTAAAAGCTAAATCAATCAAGGCACGTGCTGCTTCGGGCACATAGCCCCGGCCCCAATAGTCTGGGTGTAAGGTATAGCCAATCTCCAGCACATCGTCTTCGTGGCGATGGTTGAAGTCAACAGAGCCAATGATTCTATCGGTTCCTTTGACCACAATGCCGTAACCAGCTGGAAGATTTTCTTTTTGATTGCGATCGGGAAGGATATGCTCTAGATAATAGATCTCGTCTTCCAAGGTCTTGACGGGTGGAAAGCCTGCTGGGTAAGAGACTTCTGGAAGACTGGCGTAGGCATGGATGTCCTCAGCATCCGCCACTGTTCGGACTCGTAAGACCAGACGCTCCGTTTCGATTTTATCTGGCAACTCAGCTCTTGTCATTCTTCTTCCTCGCTTTCTTCATAAAGCTTCCCATGGGGTCGACTCGGTCGTCTAGATAACGATAAACGCGCTGATGGCCGTCCCCCATAAAGTAAGTCGGTGCAAAACGGTCATTTTTAAAATGCCCCTTATCATCTAAGAGCTCTGGATCAGCCAGTCGCTCGAGAATCTTGGCAAAAATATGACAGATGCCATCTTCCTCGATAATCCGATCTACCTGGCAATCCAATACGACTGGACAGGCCTCCAAAATCGGAGCCTGGGTCCGTTCAGAAATCTCATAGTCCAGCCCTAAGTGATCCAACTTCTCCCGATGGCTGATAAAGCCAGCCTGCTCCATCTCCAGCATAAAGTTTTCATCAGGGATGTTGACAGTGAACTGTTGATAATGCTTAATCTGGTCTGCCGCATTTTCCTCAGCACCAACACCGATGACCAGCCAATCTCCCAGACTATAAGAGGAACTGCAGGTTGTGATATTGTGCTCAAAGTTCTGGTCCTGATACCCCAAGATGAAGATAGGAAAAACATAGTAGAGTTTACTGGTGTTAAAAGATTGTTTCATGACAACCTCCTTTGGCTAGGGGTGTAAAAGAAAAATCGTCCCTGTCATTAATCTGACAGGGACGAATGTGTTGATCCGCGGTACCACCCAATTTCGGGCAGAGCCCGCATCTCTCGTCTTTAAAACAAAAAGACATTATTATTTCATTTTTATCCATTAGCAACCAGTTTTGACACATTTGTGGACTTCTCAGCACCGCCACTTTCTGTAAAATGTGGGATTCAAAACACCTCTAATAGGTTCATTTTAGCAAGTTTTCCTTGAAATAGCAAGAAATCACAAAAGCGATTATTTAAATTTAACGCCTAGTTCTTGCAATTTCTTGATCGTAGCTGGGCCGATTCCTTTAAGGGCCAACAACTCTTTTTCTGTCCAGTTTGCGAAGTCCGCAACAGAGCGAATACCTTCATCATAGAATGTTTGCGCACGATCAAGTGCCACACCTTCCAAACTTGCAGCAAATTCTTCCACTGAAGAAGCCGCTTGTTTCACTTCTTTCGCCACTGCTTTTGTAGCTTTCTCAACCTTTTTAGGTGCTTCTTTCACAGCTGCAGTTACAGTTGCGACAGCTCTTTTCAAAAGATGTCTATTTTGATGTTTGTATTGTTTCGCACGGTTTACGTTCTTCTTTGCCATTTTTCCTCCTAAATTCAGTGATCAATTCCTAAGGCAACAAGGTTTCATCACCATTATTCCATTCAATAATCCGTTGATGTCATTTCAACTTTTTTATTGTAACACAATCCCCTAAAAAATCAAGTCATTGCTCGATTTTCAGGTAAATCTAGCTAGTAAAACGCCTTCAATAATCACCTTCTAGTATTTTCTTTCACCAAAGAGGCCATCTGGTAAATCATGAAATCCTTTTCCAGCATGGAAATTTTCAAACTTCCCTTGCAAAAACTGATACGCATCCAAACGGCTTTCATAGCGAATCATAGCAATTTTAGCTCGCTCATCCTGATCTTCATCAAAAACCTTCTTACTTTCTTCGAGAGCCATTTCATTGATCATGACTTGAGTCTTGATCCACTCCTCAAACTCTTTCATAAACTCTGTTTCGTAACTCATCTTTACTCCATTCCTCTATAAAAATCCGTATCGATCTCCCGATAAGGTTGAATGTCCTGAACATATTCCAAGACTCCTTGAAACTCTCCAGCTTCATCACGCACGGCTGCATAGGTGACATGGACAAATTTCCCACGCGATTCTGATTTGAACCACATTTCATACTTGTCTTTTTTCCCTTCACGCAGCCCCTGCATGATGGCTTTGACCTTCTCCAAATATTTCGGTGGGTGACACAGCTCAACATTGCGTCCTACCTGCGATGGCGTCCTCTTAAAAATCATTTCTTCAAAAGGCGCAGCATCATTGTAATATTGGAAAATATCCTCCTTATTGACAAAGGTGATCTCCATTGGTAACTGGTTCAAGATTAAATTCGCTTGCTCCACCGATAAAAATCCATGGCCAAAAGCTTGTGGTTGCTTGCGATCGAAGCTCTCTTCTTTTTTCTTAGGTGTGAAGGTAATCGTCAACTGCCCCTCAGGAGTTTCAATGACCTGACGGTGCTCATCTCCTTTTGAAGAAGGAAGCGGTTCAGTTGAACCCTCTGACTCTTTCGACGCTTCCTCCTTGAAGTCAACGCGTTTCGGCACCCATTTCTCACTTGGGAGAATAATGGCATAACCATAGGCATCACTTTCTTCTGCAATGGAGAGCCAGTCATCCTGAGTAAAGGCCTCCAGCAAAATCATCAAGAGGATCGACTCTTCCTTGAAGATCATGGCCTCAAACTCTTGCGCAAAGGCTTCAAAGAGCTCTTTGACTTCTAAGATGCCAGAATCCGGCAGTTCCTTGGCAGTGTCCAAAACTTTCGCAAAGAGGTCCCGAATCTGGTCATCTACTCCCCACATCACTTTTGGTGGGGAATCATGCCCATATTTTTCCATAATCGGAAACATCAACTCTTCCTTGCGTCGGTAATGCCGGTCAAATTGACCCACCAAGCCCAGCTGACGTAACAAGCCCTTATGAATCTCCTGAATCATCTCAGGATCATCGGTTGTCTCATAATTGTCTAGCAAACGACGTACCCGCATCATAGCCGCACGAAGGGCTAGATTCTCCTGTTTAAAGATTTGAACAGGATGGCCCGGGTGGTCGGTATCTGCTACTTCGACCCCTTGAACCGCATTCTTAAAGAGATTGGCATGGACATCACAAAGCTCCATAACATCTTCAAAAGTAACACCTGCATCTGAATTCATCAGTTCATGCTCCATAAGAGAGATCTCAATCGCAGACACCCCTGCAAAAGTCGCATCAAACCGTTCCTGAACCGATTCAGGGGAAGCTCCATGATGAAGCTCTAATAAGATATCTCTTAAGACGTGAATTCGTTCATCCCTCATTGGTCTAGCCCCACTACTTCATAGCCATTAGCCTCTAGTGTTCGCACAATCTTCTCCATAGGAGTACCTTCTAATTTTGATCCTTGTTTCAAAGAAACCTTGCGCCCAACTGTATTGCGCATGATCGGATTGGCTAAGGGTTTAAAGCCCAACTCCACCAACAAATCCAATACTTCCGGATGTTGATCAATGACTTGAGCAACTGGAATCGATACATCAATAACATTGTCCATTTATTTATTTCCTCTACTCATTCCCTTTATTTTCTCTCTGACGAGCCCGGTCTTCTCCCCACCAAAGAGGCATCAATTCACCTAAAGTAATGGTCTTGCGGCTCTCATAATCCACCATAAATTCTAGATGACAATTCTCTGCATTTAGCTCAAGGAGAAATTCACGACAGGCTCCACAAGGCATCCCTGAGCTTTCTCCATAAGGAGGCTTGTCTCGAAAAGCAATAATGCGCTTGACCTTGGTCTGGCCTGATTTTTGATACATGTTGAAGAGTGCTGCTCGTTCGGCACATAAATGAAAGACGCCACAGGTTCCTTCCATACAAAAGCCCGTAAAAATCTGACCATCTGCAGCCTCAACAGCAGCAACCACATGTCGAGCATAGACAAAATCTGAAACCTCTTGAGGCGCATAAAGAGCTTTCGCCTCAAGATAAAGTTTTTCCCAAATATCCATTCTTCTTTTTTCACTTCTTCACTAATTTCACAACTGCTTCTGTCCTTGCAGTATGGGGGAACATGTCCACTGATTGAATGTATTCAACCTGATAAACCTTTGTCAAAGCCACTAAATCCCGTGCCAAAGTAGAGACATTACAAGAGACATAGACCATCTTTTCAGGTGCATAGTGCAACAAGGTCTCGATTAATTTTGTACCCAAGCCCGTACGAGGTGGATCCACGATCACAGCATTAGCCCGATAGCCTTCTTGGTACCAGCGAGGAATGATCTCTTCTGCTGTACCAGCCTCATAGTGGGTATTCTCAAATCCCATCCGTTTAGCATTGTATTTGGCATCTTCAATTGCTTCAGGAATAATATCCATCCCCCGAACACTTTTCACTCTATTAGCAAAGGCAAACCCAATCGTTCCAACCCCACAGTAGGCATCAATAAGATGATCCTCTGGCGATACATCTAAAGCCTTAACCGCCTCACTATATAATACTTCGGTTTGTTCCGGATTCAACTGGTAAAAGGCTCGAGGAGAAAGGGAGAATTCATAATCCAAAACACCTTCCAAAATAGCCTCTTCTCCCCAAATAATCTGCGTTTGTTCCCCGTAGATCTCACTGGAGCGAGACGTATTTTTATTAACGGCAACTGTGACAATCTCAGGATGTTTCGTGACCAAGTCTTCCACCAAATTCTTTACGTTAATCTGACGACTAGTGACCACAATGATCTGAACTTGACCAGACTTCCGCGCCCGTCGAACCATCATGGTTTTGACCCCCAGTTCTTTACGCTCATCAGCAATCGGAATCTGATAATAGGTCAATAAATCCGCTAGATCGTTAGCGATAGCTTGAATAACCGGATCTTGAACCAAACAATCTTTTAATTCCACCAAATAATGTGAATTTTGAGCATAAAGCCCCGCCTTCACCTGGCCCTTGAATTTCCTTGTTTGAAATTGCAATTTTGCCCGATAGTAAAGAGGCTCCTGCATTCCAATTGTCGGCCGAATATCATACTGTTCAAATCCTTCAGGTGAGAACTTCTTCAAGGCCTGTTGCAATAAATCTGTCTTAAACTCCAGCTGCTTGTCATACTTCAAATGCATGATTTGACAGCCACCACAGGTCTCATAGATATCACACATGGGCGTCACACGAAACTTAGAGGCCTTATTCACAGATAGGAGTTTGGCTTCCGCAAAATTTTTCTTGACACTTGTAATTTGGCAGAAGATATCTTCTCCCTTCAAAGCACCAGGCACAAAGACAAGTGTTTTTTTATAAAAGCCAATTCCTTCTCCGTTAATCCCCATACGCTTGATTTTTAATGGAATTTTTTGTTTAACTTTAAGACTCATAAGTCTATTATACCACGTAGTTTCTCAATGTTTAAGAATATGTTACAATAAAACCATGAATACAAAGATATCTCATTTTTCCCCATTGGATTTTCCTGAGCAATTACGAACTTATATAGAGGGAACAACTCTTTCTGACAGCTCTTCTCATTCAGGCGCAACGGTTCTCTATCTTGATTCAGGTTACTATTTGAAAATAGATCAAAAGGGAAGATTAGAGCGAGAAGCTAGAATTGCAAGTTTGTTTGAACAAGAGGGAATAGGAACTCCAGTCATCCACTATCTATCTACAGATAAAGACTACCTCCTGACTAAAGAGGCTATTGGTCATGATACTCTCGCTTTTTTAGACCAGCCAGAAAAAATCTGCCGAACCATGGCCGAAGCTCTTAAAAAACTTCACAGCTTTTATCCGCAAAATTTTCCATCAGAAAATCATTTACAGGCCTATAAAGACAGAGCCTTAAAAAACTATGAAAAAGGTGAGTTCTATGCCAAGGCTCTCCTACCCCAATTCCGGATTAGCAGTCGTGAAGAGGCCTTCCAGCTCATTCGAGAACAAGGGCACCTTTTAAAGACAGATGCCTTTATTCACGGGGATGCCTGTCTACCGAACCTTATTCTAAAAGATGCTGACCACTTCTCTTGCTTTATTGACCTTGGCTTAGCTGATTTCAGTGACCGACATATCGATCTCTTTTGGGCAGTTTGGTCCCTCAACTATAACCTACATGACCCGAAATACGCTGAACTATTTCTTGACTATTATGGGAGAGAACAGGTCGATATAAATAAACTTCGACTCGTTGCTGCCTTTGAAGCGTTTGGATAAAAGGAAAACCATGAAAATCACAAAACTAGAAAAGAAAAAACGTCTCTACCTGCTAGAACTTGATAGCGACCAAACCTGCTATATTACAGAGGATACCATTGTTCACTTTATGTTGACCAAGGATAAGGAAATTAGTCCTCAAGAGTTTACAGAAATTCAAACCTTTGCACAATTTTCCTACGGAAAAAACTTGGCGCTCTACCACTTATCCTTCAAGGCCCGTACTGAAAAAGAAGTCAGAGACTATTTAGTTAAACATGAGATTGATGAGAAAATCATACCACAAGTCATCCAAGCCCTAAAAGAAGACAAGTGGTTAGATGATCGTCAATATGCAAGAAACTTGATAGAGGCCAACCTTCTCAGTGGCGATAAGGGCCCTCTCTTATTACAACAAAAAATTCAACAAAAAGGGATCCCAAAATCTATCCTTCAAGAAATACTTACAGACTATGATTTTTCAGAAGTGATCGACCGTACCGCAATAAAACTCCTAAAAAAATACCAAGGTAAATATCCGTTAAAAGCCATTGAAACGAAAATCATCCAAGCACTCATTTCAAAAGGCTTTGCTTACAACCATGCAAAGATAGCATTCCAAAATCTTGAACTAGAAGCAGATGAAAAAACAACCAATGAGCTCGTTCTAAAAGAGTTAGAAAAACAATACCGTAAATACAGTAAAAAATATGAAGGCTATGACCTCAAACAACGCTTGACTCAAGCACTGGCCAGAAAAGGCTACGACTATTCTGATATAAAATCAGCCATCAGGGACTTCTTAGATGAATAATTCTATCTTAAACAATCAATTTGGAAATATAATAGAAAAATAAGAAAAAATTTGAAAAAATATGATACAATATAGAGGATATACTTAGATTGTAGAAAGTTGGTAAGTTATGAAACTACCTAAAGAAGGCGACTTTATTACAATTCAAAGTTATAAACATGATGGCAGTTTACACCGAACATGGCGTGACACCATGGTATTAAAGATAACCGAAAATGCAATTATTGGAGTAAATGATCATACACTTGTTACTGAAAGTGATGGTAGACGTTGGATTACACGTGAACCAGCGATCGTATATTTCCATAAAAAATATTGGTTTAACATCATCGCCATGATCCGTGACAATGGTGTGTCTTACTACTGTAACCTAGCAAGTCCATTTCACATTGACCAAGAAGCCTTAAAATATATCGACTATGATCTCGATGTCAAGGTCTTTACCAATGGTGAAAAAAAATTGTTAGATGTGGAAGAATACGAGCAGCATAAAGAAAAAATGCACTATTCAGATGACATCGATTTTATTTTAAAGGAAAATGTTAAGGTTCTAGTAGATTGGATAAACCAAAACAAAGGTCCCTTTTCTGAGGAATATATCAAAATTTGGTATAACCGTTATGTTGAACTGCGAAATAAATAAAGTTGGAAAGAGCGAAAGCTCTTTTTTCTTGTAATCCAATAAGATAATCACCTACAAAAAAAGCCTAATGACAATCATTAGACTTTTTCAATACACTATCGGGAAGACAGGATTCGAACCTGCGACACCTTGGTCCCAAACCAAGTACTCTACCAAGCTGAGCTACTTCCCGATCTAAAGCTACCGCTTTATGCACCCTAGAGGAGTCGAACCTCTAACCGCCTGATTCGTAGTCAGGTACTCTATCCAGTTGAGCTAAGGGTGCTCTTTCTTATTCTATTCTTACATAGTCTCACGACCATGCACCCTAGAGGAGTCGAACCTCTAACCGCCTGATTCGTAGTCAGGTACTCTATCCAGTTGAGCTAAGGGTGCTTCTTTCAACCTAAATCTATGCCGAGGACCGGAATCGAACCGGTACGATCGTTACCAATCGCAGGATTTTAAGTCCTGTGCGTCTGCCAGTTCCGCCACCCCGGCCTCCTCAAGCGAACGACGGGATTCGAACCCGCGACCC
>NZ_JAQFJJ010000014.1:0-59645 GCF_030440005.1 Streptococcus sp. SP1 | reverse complement strand
GTGATAAGAGTACAACCGTTGTTGTGACTTACCCAGACGGTTCTAAAGATGAAGTTCCAGTAACTGTTAAGGTAGTAGATCCACGTACCGATGCGGATAAGAACACGCCAACACCTAAGGACCAAACGGTCAATGTTGGTGAAACTCCAGATCCTAAGAAATCAATTGGTAACGTAGGTGATCTTCCAAGTGGCACTACATTTGAATACAAGACACCAGTAGATACAACAACCCCAGGTGATAAGAGTACAACCGTCGTTGTGACTTACCCAGATGGATCTAAGGATGAAGTTCCAGTAACTGTTAAGGTAGTAGATCCACGTACCGATGCGGACAAGAACACGCCAACACCTAAGGACCAAACAGTCAATGTTGGAGAAACTCCAGATCCTAAGAAATCAATTGGTAACGTAGGTGATCTTCCAAGTGGCACTACAGTTGAATACAAGACTCCAGTTGATACAACAACACCAGGTGATAAGAGTACAACCGTCGTTGTGACTTACCCAGATGGCTCTAAGGATGAAGTTCCAGTAACTGTTAAGGTAGTAGATCCACGTACCGATGCGGATAAGAACACCCCAGTAGCGAAAGATCAAACTGTTAAAGTTGGTGACACACCAGATGCCAAGAAATCAATTGGTAATGTCTCAGATCTTCCAAGTGGTACTACATTTGAATACAAGACACCAGTAGACACAACCACAGAAGGTGACAAAGACGCTACAGTAGTGGTTACTTACCCAGATGGTTCTAAAGATGAAGTACCAGTTAAGGTTACTGTAGCCGCAAATCCAACTCAAGCTGATGTAAATACTCCTGTAGCTAAAGATCAAACCGTTAACATTGGCGACACACCAGATGCCAAGAACTCTATCGGTAATGTTTCAGATCTTCCAAGTGGTACAACCTTCGAGTACAAGACACCAGTAGATACAACAACCCCAGGTGATAAGAGTACAACCGTCGTTGTGACTTACCCAGATGGATCTAAGGATGAAGTTCCAGTAACAGTTAAGGTAGTAGATCCACGTACCGATGCGGATAAGAATACCCCAGTAGCGAAAGATCAAACTGTTAAAGTTGGTGACACACCAGATGCCAAGAAATCAATTGGTAATGTCTCAGATCTTCCAAGTGGTACTACATTTGAATACAAGACACCAGTAGACACAACCACAGAAGGTGACAAAGACGCTACAGTAGTGGTTACTTACCCAGATGGTTCTAAAGATGAAGTACCAGTTAAGGTTACTGTAGCCGCAAATCCAACTCAAGCTGATGTAAATACTCCTGTAGCTAAAGATCAAACCGTTAACATTGGCGACACACCAGATGCCAAGAACTCTATCGGTAATGTTTCAGATCTTCCAAGTGGTACAACCTTCGAGTACAAGACACCAGTAGATACAACAACTACAGGTGAGAAGGATGCGACAGTTGTGGTAACTTACCCAGACGGTTCTAAAGATGAAGTACCAGTTAAGGTAACTGTTAAAGATCCACGTACAGACGCGGATAAGAACACCCCAGTAGCGAAAGATCAAACCGTTAAACCAGGCGATCAACCAAACGCTAAGGATTCAATCGGTAACGTAGGTGACCTTCCAGAAGGAACTAAGTTCGAGTACAAGACACCGGTAGACACAACAACAGAAGGTGACAAAGACGCCATTGTTGTGGTGACTTACCCAGATGGTTCTAAAGACGAAGTTCCAGTTAAGGTAACTGTTAAAGACCCACGTACAGACGCAGATAAGAATACCCCAGTAGCGAAAGATCAAACTGTTAAACCAGGCGATCAACCAAACGCTAAGGATTCAATCGGTAACGTAGGTGACCTTCCAGAAGGAACTAAGTTCGAGTACAAGACACCGGTAGACACAACAACAGAAGGTGACAAAGACGCCATTGTTGTGGTGACTTACCCAGATGGTTCTAAAGACGAAGTTCCAGTTAAGGTAACTGTTAAAGACCCACGTACAGATGCAGATAAGAATACCCCAGTAGCGAAAGATCAAACTGTTAAACCAGGCGATCAACCAAGCGCTAAGGATTCAATCGGTAACGTAGGTGACCTTCCAGAAGGAACTAAGTTCGAGTACAAGACACCGGTAGACACAACAACAGAAGGTGACAAAGATGCCATAGTAGTGGTAACCTACCCAGATGGATCTAAGGATGAAGTACCAGTTAAGGTAACTGTTAAAGCCCCACATGCAAATACGGACAAGAACACACCAACTTCTAAAGACCAAACAGTGAACAAAGTTGAAACACCGGATGCTAAGAACTCAGAAAAAGAAATTCAAGTACAAAAGGTATCTGTTTCTGATAAGAAAGCTGAATCTGCTAAACTTCCAAATACAGGTGAAGAACAATCAACGTCTATTGCATTGTTAGGTGCTGTACTTGGTATGTTTGGACTTGCAGGGCTTGCAAAACGCAAAAAAAACGAAGACTAAATTAGGTGACCTTGATATTTTTGTTGATTAGGTTGTAGTCTTTGTTCTAAATAAAACTCTTTGTCAACTGTAGTAAGGTTGATGAAAAGTTACAATCTGGAGAGGACCAAATTGGTTCTCTCTTTTTTGATGTTCAAAGAGATAAGGATTTTGGTTTTAAAATTTCAGAAGTTAAAAGCATCTTTTTTGGGCTTTAATGAGTTAGTTATTCTTTTGAAACTCAACAACAGCTGAAAGCATTAACGAGTTTTTGAAGATCTATCATTTGCAAACTTTCAACACTAAATTCATAGCAGGACTTGCTAGTAAAAACTGCTCATATGAATGCTAGTTTTTTTCTTCATCTATGCTAAAAGCCTCTCTAACTTTTGTAGGAGAGGCTTGTTTATAATGATCCGTCTTTTTATTTTATCTTAAAAAGGTAGAGTTTGAATTGAAATATAGTGCAATATACTGCATTTTGCAAAAAGGAAAAAGCCTTTGAAATCAATGTTTCAAAGGCTTTTTCCTACTTAATTATTTAACTTCTGTAAGGGTTAAATAATAGGACTATAAACCTTATTATATCAAGGATTATAGCTTTTTGAAGTACAAAGGTAGTGATAAAGGTAGTGATGAAGTCAACTTGCCAGCTCTTCCATTTTATTTAGGAAAATATCCACTGCTTCAAACTTCTTTTTAGGAGCTAATTCCGCATAGGTATCCATAGTTGTTGATATGGACTTGTGTCCCATTCTATGTTGTAGCTCTTTCCAGTTCATACCAGCATTTAACATCATAGAAGCGTGTGTATGGCGGAAGAGGTGGAAACCATAGTCAGGTAAACCAAGAGCCGATAATCGCTTTTTAAGGGTTGCACGTTCGTTTCTATCACACATATAGTTGCCATAGATAGTTGGGAAAATAAGTGAAGATTTTGGTAGACCGTGCTTTTCAAAATAGCCAGTCATTTCCTCATGAAACTCTTTGAGACTTTCCATGATTGAAAGTGGGACGGCAACTCTACGATTCCCAGAATCCGTTTTAGGAGTTTTCTTACAAACCATTTCCCCTTTGATACCTAGTTTGTTATTTGCACTTTTCCACATTAATGTTTTACTGACAATAATTTCATTAGTTTCAAAATCAAGGTCAGTAATTTCTAATGCCAATAACTCATTTATTCGCAATGCAGATGCTAATAGCGTGTTACAAATGACCTTAAAACGTCTATTTGCTCTGGTATTGGGCAAGGTATCAAGGTAAGATAACCAACGTTTCAGGTCATCATCATGGAGTACCATAATACGCTCTTTGTTTGCTTTTGGTTTAGGTGGAATCTTGATTGATTTGGCTGGATTAGTGGTCAGCCCACAGTTTGTAATGCCAAAATCGAAAATATCACTAACCTTGTGAGCCATTGCACCAAAATCTTTTGCACTGCCTTTCGGGGCACGTTTTGTTCCAGATTCGATTGCTTTTTTGGCTTTTTTTGCTAATTGATTTAGCCACAATTGGATATCTGATGCTTCGATCCGCTCAGGTCTATAATCGCCAAATTGAGGAATGATGTATGTATCCAAGTACCCTCGAACTCGGTTTATTGTATTTTGCGAAGAGACCCAAGTTTTGAAGTTGCTAAACCATACCTCAGCTAGACTTTCAAAGTTATCAATTTGGATAGTTTCTTTAATAGTAGAGCCAGCCTTTTCAAACTCAATTTTAGCTTCAACAATTTTTCTATCCAAAGATTTTAATGTTTTAGCAGTGATAGTTTTTGTGATTCGTTTACCTGTTTTTATGTCAGTTCCAATATAAACACCTTTGATGGAATAGCTGACATCACCATTTTGTTTGGTAACTTTTGTTATTTTTTTATTATTGTGTTGAATGATTTCTTTACTCATAGAGCCTCTTTCTTCGGACAATCAAAAGGCTAGAATAGAACCCTCACATTCTTTGTTTGATAATTCCATTCTATCACATTTTGGAGTTAAATAGTTAAAAATTCAATGACATCTTCCATCTTGTAATAAACAGTACGTGTTCCCTCTATTGGAGGTTCAAGACGTTTTAAACCTTTATTTTCCCATGATTTAAGTGTGTTTGGGGAAATTTGTAACAGTTTTAGAAGTTCTTTTTGCGTGATGATTCCATAAGAATTCTGTGTTTGTAATTCTTTCTGGATGATAGTAATAATTGTATTCAGTAATTCTTCAATTCGGTTTAATTTAATTGTCTCCATCAATATTTGCTCCTTGTTCTTTGATTGCTTTTTGTAGTCGCTTAGGGTTATGCCGACGGGAGTCCAGATAGCGAGAGAAAAAGTAGGTTCGTTCAATGATTAGTCCCAATAGAGCGGTGTCATTATCTCGCGCATACCATACAAGTTCCTCAAATTCTGTAATGTCATTTTGTTCAATGGTATCAATCACTTCTGTGATGAAGTCATCAGAGTTTTGCTGAACTAAAAATTGGGCAAGGTTAAACCCGCAGCCACATTCAATATCTTTAATATCGTAAGGGCTTTTCTCAGGATTCTCTGCATGAGTAAAATAGTCATACATTCCTTTCGGTGATATGACAGGTTCAACGTGGGCAGGACCGTTGAGTTTGTCTTTGATAAGTTCGGATACTTGCGCGTAACTTTTGAGGGAATCAAAATAGAATGCTCCATGCTTATGTGCTTTCTTAAACTCTCCTGTTTTTTTGTTTACGTCCTTATCATGCCACGGTGACAGAACAAATGGAACATGAATTTCTTCGAGAATTTCTAAATAGTTTTCGGGTGCACTTTCCTGATAGAATAGAAAAGCCCATTTATTTGAACGTTGTTCTTTTGCCATAGGTAAAATTCCTCGCTTTCAATTTTTTATTATTTCTATCTATTAGGAGATTGGAAGGGCATAAATCGGAGTTTTTGAGAAAATTTAATTTTTTTCTGATTATTGATTATTGGATTAAGTGGGGGTCGTAGTCACCCCACTTAATCCTAAACTTTGCAATTAAAAAACGGCGCTGTTTGGCTTCCACTACGTGGGCCACAGCGCCATTAAGCTATTCTCTCTTATTGCCAATAAGATAAGTCCATTTTTTTGCTGGTTTCTGAGGTGAAAAGAAATAGTCAGGGTTATATCTTGCCATTTCTTCTATAATCATCGTATCCATATCATTTAGGATCTTCTTGGCTTGTTGTGTCTTTGGGAGTCTAATCATCAAAATAACGTTATCTTCTCTAACATCTACAATAGATTGTCGTACTGCTCTATTGAAGTGTTTGTTAACGGGATTATATTGTTTCATTTTTGTTTGCTCAGTTGTAGCTAAGACTTCTGAGTGTTCACTTTGATGCAAAAAAATGCGGATAGCCAAAGTTTGCCTGATAGATTCCCATAGATTTGATAGATTATCTTCTTTTTGTCGCTTCTTAATTTCATAGCTAACGAGCAAGATGAAAATAATTGAACTGATAATTGAAATTGTTAAGCTAAGCCAGAAAATAATGCTAATAAAGCTAGTAACCACGGATAGATAGGTAAATTTTTGTAAGAAACCCACCATAAATCCTAAGAATACCGTACATAATGTACAGAGGATTACTGTAAGAAATACTGAAAAGCAGAAGTCGAAAAACTTCTGGAAATATGTTGTTTTCATAAGTTACAAGATTCCTTTCTTGGTATAGTATGTTGGACATAGTAGTGGCAAAACCTGATAAGGATGCTCGTTGTCAATGATTTGAATAAGCCCTGTTCCTTTTCCGATCGGAATAACAATACCTTCTGGATCTAGGTCTGGAAATAAGAACTGTACTGTTTTCTGGTTGATGTTACCAACCTGAAGCAATACATTAAATTGTTCACGGACTGATACAGGAATTGTACTATGATCAAAACGCTGACTTACAAGAAGCAAGTGAACCTTGGTTGATCGCCCTAATAAAGCAATTTGAGATAACAGAGAGAAGAAGGAATCTTTGATGTTTTTGTTAACTCCCTCAGACAAGGCGAGTACTTCGTCAATAACGATTGTCCGGTGTTTAAACTCATGACGTGGATTTTCAAAGAGAATTGCTTGACGTTTGTGAATAATAGTTAAACACTGACTTAAATTCTCGTTGACTTCTGATAAAAAGTCCGATTTAGAGCGGTTTTCATGTGGATGAATGACGGGGATTTGGTGTTTCCTTGCCCAGCGAGATGGTGTGTCAAATTTTGGGTCAACAATAATCAAGTCGGAAATGTTTTTCAGTATACTTAACAGATAAGTTAATGCATAGCTTTTACCACTACCTGAGTTCCCAGCAATAGCCATAGAAGTTACTTTATCATAGTTAATCATTAGATTTGCCATAATAGGGATATCATTACCTTTTAGCGATAATGTGAATTTTTCTAGGTCTGGAATGATTAGCCGCTCAGAAACACCTTTCTGCCAAGGAAAAAACAGCCCACGTTGAATATGAATATCGTCTGTTTTCAGTGCAATAAAGTAGGCAGAATTTTGTTTTAATAGCGTATATTGTGGGTAGAGAGACGCATTAGCGATTAAGAAAATCTTTCGGTACAGTTCGTCATCAATGATAAATCCTGATGGAAGACGAGGAATGAAGATAAATCCGTTTTCTTTGACAGAAATGTCAAAAGAGTTGGTATAAGAAGTTTCCCCTTGTAATACAGAGCCCAAAGCCATGTTCAGACTCTGTAATAGGTATTGTTCCAACTCTTTTTGTGTGATAGCTGGAACCATTATTTCACCTCTTTAAATCCATCAGCCTTGAAATAGACATTGTAGTTAACTTCACATGCTTGTAAATTCTCAAAAGAGATAAGTGAAAGATAGTCAGGAAGGTCAGGCTTTTCAAGGAATTTAACTTGGAATGGTGGTAATCCCTTTTGTCCAAACCAAGTTTTGTATGCGATAACTTCACCTGTCGGTTTTCCATCTTCATACTTTTGTTGTGCTTCAAGCTCATCACAAAGCAAGTAGATTGGATCCTGAAGGCTAACGTATTGTTCTGCTATTTGACTTGAATAACCGCCTTTACGGTATTGTGGTTTCATTTTCATAGATTAGATACCTCGTATATTCTATTTTGTGATAAAAAGTATTGGTGATATGCTCGGTTTGAGGTCATGAGCTGGACTTGTTGATTTTTTCCTTTCTATCTTATAGGAGATTCAGGAGGTGAATTTCGGAGAATTTTTTAAAAAAATTGAATTTTTTATTATTTTGACTCATACATAATGTCTAATGGAATTTAGAACATACAATTTATGGAGCTTTTTAAAAAAAACTGGCAATGATTGATTGCCAGTTTCGGAGACTACCTGTAGTCTTTTAACATATCTTGTAACACTTCTCGGTGTTTTTTGAAGCGACTTGTCACAGTTTTGTCACTACATTCTACAATTTTAGATAGTGCAGATGATGAGATTGGCCTATCTCTTAATTTTCCAACCATAATAATTTGGTCATTCGTAGAGAGGGCAGATATGTAATCATGCACAGTTCCTAATAGTTCGTTATAGATATAAGCTTGTTCAGCATCTAACGAATCACTAGCAATTAAATCATATCTATCTGTTTGACGGCCTTCGTTTGAGATATTTTCATCTAAACTTCCAAGTTTATGGTATCTATCTCTTCGTTTAGCATTTGCGAAAGACTTATCTTCATCTTTCAGTATCTTGTCCCATTTTTGGATATCTGTATAATCCTCTGGAGTGAGACGGTCTTCGAATGTTCTTATTGGCATAATAGCCTCTTTCTAAGTCCATTTCTAGGACGGAAAGAAACTTTTATGAGCTACACTGAATACCGATGTGTGCAAAAAGGCACACCAAAAAAACGGATAAACAGATATATGCAGAACTAGACCGTTATCGTCTAAGTTTTCATATTTGTTTCTATCCGTCCATTTGGTGCGCACCGGTTAGGACTGTAATTATATTTGTTGATAAGGTTTCCCTTACAAGACGATTTTATCTCAAAATAAAGGGGATTTTTGTTTATGCTCTTTGTAAGAAAATGTTAAAATGTGAATAGGAGGAGTTATGGGATTATCTGAGAAAGAAAAATTTGAGATAAGAAAAGTTATTAAGGCGAATAAATGGTATACGTTTGAAGAGGCTGAATCCGATTTAAGAAAACACTGGCAACCCGAAAATGATAAAAACGGGGACTATTTATCCATGAAACGTAGTCAAATTCAGAAAATTTTACGTTCGGATATTCTTGGCACTTACTTAGAAATTAACAAAAGAAAAAAAGACCAATCAGATGATGAATGGTTTATACAAACTATTTATGGATGGTCTAAAAAAGAGAAATTTTTTTTGGATTATAGCGATGATAGAGAAAAAGAATATAATGAAGAACTGCATGTGTTTCCAAAATATGATAAATTGTTTCCTGAATCTGAACTAGAGCAAAGTATTATTCTCTCTTCTTTTGATGAGTTATTAGGTGACACGGATAAAATGGAGATGAGGGAAATCTATGAAGAATTATATGGTGGAAGTGGTAAAGGGAAAACCCTTTATTTAATGACCGAGCCCTATCTTTTTGCGTTAAAACACGAGATAGAGAGGAGACAATATCCTACTAGTACGATTGGCATTTCCCCACATTCTCCTAAAGAAATACTTGCGAGAATATCAGAGGAAAATTTTTCCTACAATCTTCAAACGATTGTATATACTTTAATAGACGAGTTTATCTATTCAATCAATGATGAAGTGTTTAAACATCAAAAGGCAAGAAATGAAGAAAGACAACGGTTTCAGGAAATTGCTGATTTTTTAAAAAAATGGAAAACTATCTATTCTGAAGAAATCCAGAAATTAGAAAAAGTCTTGTCAAACGAGACACTTCTTGAAGAATTTTATGCAATATTGAATAAATTTAATCAGCCCTTTGAGTATCTTGTTGATGAGAAACTTATTAAAAATAAATTTGATGAGAAATATTTGCATGAAAATTTACAAATCTCTAGTGATGAATTAAAAAAGGCAGTAAAACAAACTATTTATTCAGTTGAAAAATATAATTTGGATAAACTTGCGAGTGCTTTGTCAGCAGATACAGAGTTTATAAGTAAATCAGCTATATTTAGGCATCAAATATCTAGCCGTATACATGAAATATTGCAAAATTTAAACGCAGATTCTCTTTTGTTTTCTTCACTTAGAAATGCAGGCATTGAATAAAGAAAAAATGCAGACTTGTTAAGTCTGCATTTTAGATTCTGAAAATTTTAGAAAAGTAAGATAAAGGATAAACATTAGTTTTTGAACAGGTCTAATGTTTAATACATAGTCATGAAATCTCCAAGATTTTTGATTTGTTGTTTAATAATATGGTATTGTTCGGTTGAACTTTTGGGGAGAACATATCTTGTAGAGCGTCCCTTACCTTCTATCTCAATATACTTTTTATTTTGTAGAGATTTCAGGTTTTCTCTAAATTTATATTCGGTCATTAAAGAATTTTCGAGGACATCATTTTTAGTAATGCTACCATTTTTTATGATATATTCAAGTATTATCTTTTCATTATCTGATATGTCTGAATAAGAAGATAATAAATCTACTTTCCAGATTGTAACAATAGTACTATCAAAGGTAGTGCTTACTTCAGGAATTTTTAGTTTATATTTTTCGGAAATATCAAAAATTTTCGGTCCGCCAGACCCAGCTTTTTCTGACATCCCAATTCTACGGAATAATGAAGAGATTGTACTGTTTCGCGTTTTGGAAGTTCCGCCATGTATAAATTCAGGAATAGAAATTTTCATCTTACCTGGATTTTTAAATTCATAGAAGTCTTGATAAGCCGTAATAACTACAGGAGAATCAAAATCATAGTAAGCATGCATTAAGCAATTTACTAAAGCTTCACGTATAGATTCAGATAGGTCTTTCTTGAATGGTAAACGATGAGCAGATTCGTTATTAAACTCAAATCTATCATTTGTTGTAGTAGTTAATTTCTTATATGCTAAATTGAAAAAGTCGAACATGTTTAAATCAGGGTACATCATATCACCTGTTGAAATTCTATCGTTCCACCTAGTTGAAAGAGAGGTATCTTTTTCAAAATAGTCTAGTTGAAATTTTGGATAACGAGAAATGATAGAGTTATACTTTCCAAAGAATATCAGTCCTCCTGCGGTTAATTTATATGTATTAATTGTTCTATCTTTTTTAAATACACCAATTTCGATTAGAAAATCTCTCAAAGAAATGCTATTATATTTTGTGTTGCCAGTAAGTTCAATTAATAACTTTTTGTAATGTTCTATTGTATCTAAATTTAGGTCGTTTTCGTCAAAATTATTAAGTAACTCACTATCAATATCATCATGAGAACTTGTCATCAGATACTTGAGCTCTTCTTTGTCAAGTCGAACATCACCTTCACCTAATCTTTTATATGATTCACGATAATCATTTTTTAGATGAACAGGTTTTTGGTCAGGGTTGGCTTCTCTTACAGTGACTACTATGAGTTGTTTATCTTTGTTTGGAATGTCAATGTATTCAATGTCATTATCAGTAAGTAGATTACAACTAACTTTTTGTTTGTTTGCAACCAAAGCAAATAAATTGTCTCGTATTTTTTGAGGATTATTGACTCCTTGGTAGGGGTCGATATTTTTTTCATCTATTCCGAGAATTATTTTTCCGCCATTGGTATTTGCAAATGCGGAGTAGGTTTCCCAGAAAGATTTTGGTAGACTATTTTCAGCTTTTTTGTATTCTAAATCAACCCCTTCAAAAATTAAGTTCATTTTTTCCCTTTCCTAAAATACAATATTTCTTAAAGTTTTTTACGATTATCACGCGAAAAAATAAATTTAATAGATAACTATTAATCCTTGATTTCATAGTCTTTCTAAGATGTCATCTTAAACCGTCATGCGAAAATCACGCGAAAATCACGCGAATATTTTCCATCAAAATTCGATTTAAAAGCTTGTAGGACTTTTAATTGTGAAAGATAAAATAGGCAGATTTAATTGGAACTTTTTGATGGAATTTTTAAAGCACTATTGCGTGAATATATAATTCACTCTATTATAACACAATGATAAGAATAAATAGATGTCGGAGTAAGCATAGAAAAAAGAGAAACCTCATCGTGAAGTTTCTCTTGCTTTTGATTGTTCAAATCAGTATCGTATTTCAAAAAAAGTAGTGATTTAGCTGATTTTTATTGCAATACATTGAAATTTTAAAATTCAAGAATCGCGTTAGATCAATTTTTTTCGTTTCTATTGAAGCGTAATTATCCGCTATTTTACCTCAGTAATAATCAATTTGTGAATCGTTTTGATAAGGGTTAATTAGAAGAATAGATAACCATCTTATTTTATTAGCTATATTTAATTGGCGATAGATGTTAATCTCTTTACTTTGTTCCTTGTAATAAATCTCTTTCAAGTAATGTTTCACAACTCTACTATAACGTGTTTCTTCCTTTTTGTGTTTACACAACTTATTTTACACTACCGTCATGTTTGATTGGACTTAAATGATTATTTAACGGAGTATTTATCAATTCAATAAACTGTTTTGAAAAGACTTCTGGCGGAGTGGGAAAAGGTTCTGTGATCCAAGTTTCTATAATACTTAATACACAATTTACAATATAATTTGATAAAGTATCATTTTGTAGGAACGAATGGTTTAAGTTAATAGGTGCGTTTAGTAGCCAGTTTGAATATTTTTCTCGTAAATAATTTCGCCAATTAGGGATAGCCGACGTAGAGTAGACACAGCGAAGCCAATCTCTATATTTATATAATTCTGGGATAATAATTTTTGAGAAAAAAACTTCAATTGAGAGATTGTGTTTTTCAAATAGTAAAAATTGTTCATTTATAGTAGTATCAATAGAATCCATGATGAAATCTACTATTTCTTCATAACTTTTAAAATGCTTTTGGTATATTGCTTGCCTCGAAATTTTTGCCTCGTTAGCGATTTCAGTTATACTGAAAGTTGAGCGTTCTGGATATCGTTCTGCTAGTTTAAAAAACGAATTAATAATCTTTTCTTGAGTTCCTTTTACCATATTAAATCCTAAAAAAATTTACAAACTGTCAAAATATTTATATATACGATATATTCTAAAGAGAATTTGTTTAATTTTCAAGTTTAAAAAGTTGATAATGTGTAAATTTTTTTCATATGAAGATATAAAACAACGATGGGTATTATCATGTATAATAGGATATGCAGTATATTAATCAAAACTGGTTACCATTTTAAAAATTATTCAGTAGTGATTCAGAAAGGAAAATATGAATACAGTTGCAGTAGGAGTAAAACATTTATCAAAGAAATTTCATATTGATAAAAATAAAGAGATTACGGTACTTAGAGATATCTCTTTCAGTGCTGGTTATGGTGAGTTTGTATCTATACTAGGAGTAAGTGGATCTGGTAAATCAACCTTGTTAAATTGCATATCGAGTTTATCAGGGCCAACCGAGGGAGTTGTCACAGTTAATGGTTGCAATCCATATCAATTAAAGAATAATAGATTATCACAATTTAGAAGAGAAGATATTAGTTTTATTTTTCAATCTTATAACCTACTTCCAGCTCTCCCAGCTTTAGAGAATGTTGCTTTGCCTCTGAGATTGTCCCATAAAAAAATAAGTAAAAACGACATTCAGGCCCTGTTAGATAAAATGAACTTTAAAGCTGAATTGATGTCCCCCGTTTCTTCATTATCTGGTGGAGAAAAACAAAAATTAGCTATCGCAAGAGCAATTCTTTCAAATACTCGTATTATATTTGCAGATGAGCCGACAGGTGCTTTGGATAGTACTTCAAGGAAGATTATTTTTGAAATGTTAGCTGATTTAGCACAAGAGGGAAGATGTGTCATTATGGTAACCCATGATATTGAATTAGCAAGTCAAACGGATAGAGCTCTAATCTTAAAAGATGGCAAAATCTATCAGGAATTGTTTACCCCCACTGCTGAAGCTCTTTATAAGGCGTTAGAAATAAAAGATAGCGGGGACTAACTTAAGATGTTTAAATTAATTTATTATCAATTTAAGTATTCAAAAAAACAGTGGCTAGGAATGTTTCCTCTATTTTTTGCTTCAAGTTTATTGGTTGGAATGTGTCTCTCTGTTGCTTTTAGTACTATAAAGTATCAGCGAGTGTTTCGAGATGTTGGGAGTCCCACCTTATTATTTGTAGGGCCAGTTCTTTTTGGTGGATTTACTTTATTGTTTCTAGTTTCCGGTCTAATTCGACTATTTTTGAATTTAGCAAAAGAGGACTATCGCCAATGGTCAATAAATGGCGGAAGCAGAGTTCAATTGTCATTGTTGATTAGTGGACAGCTTACTATTTTTGCATTTTTAATAAGTATAATAGGAAGCTTTTGCTCAATCTTTTTTGCAAGATTTTATTATAGTTATGCGCAATACTTGGGAGGAGAAAAATTATTACCAACTATACCGATTGATTTCAGCATGTCAGCATTTCTCTTGACCATCCTGATTATTTGCTTACTTGCTTTCATAGGTAGCTTCCTCTACTTATATAAGATCCTAGGTAATACCGTTTTGCTTGGAGATAGATTTGATTCCAAAAACTACTTTTTTATTAAGTTAATTAAAGTTTTAGGATTTGCTCTAAGTTTAGTCTTCTGGCTAAAATTGATTATTCCATTCTTCACTGTGTCTGTGAGCAAACCTAATGAAAAATTATTATTCAGATTGGATGACTCAATCTTACTAATTTTAGTTATGCATTTGTTCTTGTTAGCCTTCATTTCGCCACATATTCAAACTTTTCTAACTAAAATTTTATTAGGTTGGCGCTCGTCTTATGATTTTGTTATGGCAAAATGGATTATTCTGAAGGATCGAGAGTATTTGAAGTCATTAACAGTTTCTATTTCCATAATAGCAATCTTAATTTCAGAATTAATGATTTATTCTGATGTTGCCTACTCAAATTTAGCAAAAAAAACAGCATCAGTTGAAATAAATGCTGTTCTACTGTTTTTTGTAGTAGGGCCACTAATAGTTGTGATAGCTAATCTTATTTCTATCACTGTTCTTTCTTCAGTTAAAGAAAAAGAAGAGAAACCGCAATGGGAGAGAATTGGAATATCACATAAGCAGGCCGTGACCATAAGATCTGTACAAGCATTAACATATGCTGTTATTATGCTTACCTGCACAGTCTTTTTCAATATTATTTTCTTCGTATTAATGCATAAAGAAGCTCTGTTGTTAGGGATTAAACAGATGAATTATGGAACTATTATTTATTATCCAATAGCTATTTCTATAGTTATGTATTTGTTTATTTTTATTACCAAAATTTGGTTTGATATTAGAAATAAAACAAATTTATAGATTATAGAGGTGTCAAATTATTTCGTATGTATTGCACATAAAAAATTGTTCTATTAATGTTCATATTCATTCTTACACACTTTAATTTTATTTGACTAATAATGATTTAATTGCCTATTTATGAGATCTTTATTGCACTATATTTTACAATTTATCTATTTATAAATTACTTGAAACCAAACCGTTTCAACCCAGGTCTTACGATTTGTAAATAAAAGAACAATAACAAAAAGAGGAGCTTCATACTAAAGTTCCTCTGCTTTTTATCGTCCGAATCAATATTCTTATTTCAAAAAAGGTAGTGAAAAAGGTAGTGATTCGGTTGATTTTTATTGCAATGTAATGAAATTTTAAATTTCAAGAATCGCTTTAAATCAAGGCTTCTACCGTCTATTGACGTGTAGTGAATCCCTATTTCACCTCTGTAAACACAACGTGTTTGCGAAGTTTTGGTGAGTATTTCTTCAATTGAAGACGGTCTGGAGTGTTACGTTTGTTTTTAGAAGTAAGGTACAAGCGTTCACCAGATTCTTTGTGTTCAAGTGTAATATTTACGCGCATGGTATCTCCCTTCTATTATTCAGCTGATGCAGCTTTAGCAATCTTACGTCCTTTGTAGTATCCTTTAAGTGATACACGGTGTGAACGTGAGTAATCTCCAGTTGCTTCGTCAAAGTTTACAGATGGAGCTGTTACTTTGTAGTGCGTACGACGTTTGTTTTTCTTCGCTTTTGATGTGCGACGTGCAGGTACTGCCATTTCGTTTTTCTCCTTTTAAGATATAAATTCAATTAGGTTTGATTTTCATCAACTTTAACAGTATAACAAAACTTTTTTGTAAAGTAAAGTTACTTGACAAAAAATTGTTAAAAAAATCTCCCGCCCCATCAAATGGGACAGGAGTTTTCCTTAAAGGTCTATTTCAAATGGCTCATCAATCGTTTCCGAAACGTATTTGCCATCCTTTTTTCGTTGTTTGACACATTCTGTCAGCAGGTACTCGATCTGCCCATTGACCGATCGAAAGTCATCTTCTGCCCATGATGCGATAGCAGCATATAACTTGGCTGACAATCTAAGTGGAATCTGTTTTTTCTTTTGGTCAGCCATTCTTAATAGAGACTTCCCGTATTAACAATTGGTTGTGCATCATGATTGCCACAGAGAACGACAAGAAGGTTCGAAACCATGGCAGCCTTCCGTTCTTCGTCTAGCTCTACAATCTCTCCTTCGCTCAGGCGTTCAAGGGCCATTTCAACCATCCCAACTGCTCCGTCGACAATCATCTTCCGCGCATCGATAATGGCAGAAGCTTGTTGGCGTTGAAGCATGACAGCTGCGATTTCTGGAGCATAGGCCAAGTAGGTAATACGAGCTTCTAGAATTTCGAGTCCAGCATCTTTTACACGTGCTTGAATCTCTTCTCGAATACGACTGGCCACAATTTCACTGGAGCCTCTTAGGCTACCCTCATCTGCCTGGCCGTCTCCTGTCGTATCGACATTAGGAGCTACATCATAAGGATAGATACGGACAATATTACGAAGAGCACTATCACACTGCAATGAGAGATATTCTTTGTAGTTATCCACATTGAAGACTGCTTTAGCCGTATCCACTACACGCCAAGTGACTGCAATACCGATTTCTACAGGATTTCCCAAACAGTCATTAATCTTCTGACGAGAGTTGTTCAAGGTCATCACTTTTAAGGAAATATTCTTTTTACCTGTCTCGATAGAAATATTGTTACCTTCTGCTGTTTTACGGACAGACATGGGTGACTTGGTGGTGACATCACCACTTTGGCCCAAGCGGGTGTTATTGGCAGGATTGACAGCGACACAGAAGGGATTGACAAAGTAAATACCCGCTTCTCGAATGGTTCCAATATAGTTCCCAAACAAGGTCAAAACCAAGGCCTCTTGCGGTTTAATGATTTTGATCCCCGCATAGCACACCAGACTAGCAATAAAGAGAAAAATACAGGTAATAACTGCAATCGCAAGTGGAAAACCTTCTGGTAGACTAGCAATCGCACTAATAAATGCTAAAACTAAGACGAGATCCCCAACTAGCAAGCATATAAGGGCAGCTAAGCCGTTTTTCTTTTGGGTTAAAATTTTTTCTTCCATGGGACGAACCCTTCTTTCTTTATGATATCTAAATGATATCACTTTGCTAACAAAAGTCAAGATATAACTGTAAATTATTTTAGCAAGAAAGCGAGCAAGCTGAATTGTCTGAAAATTCAAGAATTTTCTTCTGTCGTTGGGCCGTAAATTGTGCTATAATAATAAAAATACGATGAGAGGGAATCAGATGACAGAATTAGATACACGCCATCGCAGTAGCGTCTACGACAGCATGGTCAAGTCCCCTAACCGGGCCATGCTTCGGGCAACTGGGATGACAGATGAAAACTTTGAAAAACCAATCGTAGGGGTGATTTCTACTTGGGCTGAAAACACGCCTTGTAACATCCACCTTCATGATTTTGGAAAATTGGCCAAAGAAGGTGTAAAAGATGCGGGAGCTTGGCCGGTTCAATTCGGAACCATTACGGTTGCCGATGGGATTGCTATGGGGACTCCAGGAATGCGCTTCTCCTTGACGTCACGTGATATCATTGCGGATTCTATCGAAGCTGCTATGGGCGGTCACAACGTAGATGCCTTTGTAGCCATCGGGGGCTGTGATAAGAACATGCCTGGTTCGATGATCGCCATTGCCAATATGGATATCCCAGCGATCTTTGCCTACGGAGGAACCATTGCACCGGGTAATCTGAACGGCAAGGATATCGACTTGGTTTCTGTTTTCGAAGGAATTGGGAAGTGGAATCACGGCGATATGACCGCTGAAGAAGTGAAGCAATTAGAGTGTAATGCCTGCCCTGGCCCTGGTGGCTGTGGTGGGATGTATACGGCCAATACCATGGCGACAGCGATCGAGGTCCTTGGTATGAGCTTACCAGGTTCATCTTCTCACCCTGCTGAATCAGCGGATAAGAAGGCCGATATCGAAGAAGCAGGTCGTGCTGTTGTCAAGATGCTGGAAATGGGACTCAAACCATCGGATATCTTGACCCGTGAAGCTTTTGAAGATGCGATTACAGTGACCATGGCGCTAGGTGGTTCCACCAATGCCACTCTTCACTTGCTTGCGATCGCTCACGCAGCTAACGTGGACTTGACGCTTGAAGACTTCAACGATTTCCAAGAGCGCGTGCCTCACTTGGCTGACTTGAAACCATCAGGTCAATACGTTTTCCAAGACCTTTACAATGTCGGTGGGGTGCCAGCCGTCATGAAATACCTTCTTAAGAATGGTTTTCTTCACGGAGATCGCATCACATGTACTGGTAAAACAGTAGCTGAGAATTTGGAAGCCTTTGCTGATTTGACACCAGGTCAAAAAGTTATCATGCCGCTTGAAAATCCTAAACGTGCTGATGGTCCATTGATCATCCTGAAAGGGAACTTGGCTCCAGAAGGGGCGGTTGCCAAAGTATCAGGTGTGAAGGTCCGTAACATCACGGGTCCTGCTAAGGTCTTTGACTCTGAAGAAGCTGCCATTGAAGCCGTTCTTTCAGACGAGATCGTGGATGGCGACGTTGTTGTTGTTCGTTTCGTAGGTCCTAAGGGTGGTCCTGGTATGCCGGAAATGCTGTCCTTGTCATCCATGATTGTTGGGAAAGGACAAGGAGACAAGGTGGCTCTCTTGACAGACGGACGCTTCTCAGGAGGTACTTACGGTCTCGTTGTTGGTCACATTGCGCCTGAAGCTCAGGTTGGTGGCCCAATCGCCTACCTCCATACTGGGGATCTGGTGACAGTTGATCAAGATACCAAAGAAATCACCATGCACGTCTCAGACGAAGAATTGGCGAAACGGAAGGCTGAAACAACCTTGCCACCACTGTATAGCCGTGGGGTTCTGGGTAAATACGCCCACATCGTTTCTTCAGCATCACGTGGTGCTGTAACCGACTTCTGGAATATGGAACAGTCTGGTAAACAATAATTGCAAGGACGACTTTGTCCAAAGAGAGAGTGGGACAGAAATCGGTAATTCGTTAGAATTCGATTTCGTCGTCCCACCTCCGCACAATTGAGTAGGGCTGTAAAAGCTGATGAAATCAGCGTAGTAGAGCCCACTCAACCACTGCGTCTTGCTCGACAATCCAAAAATAATTGAGAGGCTAGGACTTTTGTCCCAGCCTCTTTTTGGGCTCAAAGTCGCTATTTTTAACCCTGTCGCTGAAACGTATGAATATTACTTTTTGGGGGATTTGGGTATATCATCTGTCATTTTTCTTGTAAATCCGTCTATAATTTGCTATAATTGTGACTAATCGAATCAATCCTTTAATACTGTCCAGAGAGGCAGGCAAGGAGCTATGGAAATGAAAGGCCTGGGAAGACCAGCCTATATTTTGTGTATCTCCTTGTTGAGGGGGATTTTTTTGTATATTGAAAAGTGGTTTGATAAAAAAGAAATCGTCGATGATGGAAGCAGGGAGTGCATTCTTACGATTTGGTCATCGAAGGTAGACGTTTTTGTTCAGCCATAGCTTGTCGCATCTTAATTTTAGGAGGTTTTTACGATCGTGAATGACGTTAAATATGATGTGAATGATATGCCAAAACCAGGCTTGCTGGTTGGTTTATCTTTCCAGCATTTGTTTGCCATGTTTGGGGCGACAGTGCTGGTGCCGATTTTGGTTGGGATTGATCCTGCCATTGCTTTGTTCTCATCTGGTTTGGGGACCTTGGCTCACTTGACGGTGACCAAGTATAAGATTCCTGCCTACATGGGGTCTAGTTTTGCTTATATTGCTGCTATGCAGATGTTGATGAAGACAGATGGAATCGCAGCAGTTGCCCAAGGTGCCATGGCGGGTGGTTTGGTCTACCTCTTGGTGGCCTTGATTGTCAAGTTTGCTGGGAATGCCTGGATTGATAAAGTACTTCCACCGATTGTAGTGGGCCCAATTATCATTGTGATCGGCTTGAGCCTTGCCTCAACAGCTGTGAGCGATGCGACCATGATCGATGGAAAATACAGCGGTACGAGCCTGCTTATTTCAATGGTCACTCTTTTTGCTGTTATTCTCTTTAATATGTATGGCAAGAAAATTATCGGAGTGATTCCTATTTTGCTAGGGTTGATCGTAGGTTATCTCTTTTCTCTTATCTTAGGTCTGGTTACCGGCCAAGAGATTGTCCACTTTGCATCCGTTGCTTCAGCCAAATGGTTCCAAATTCCAAGCTTTGATATCCCATTTGTTAATTATGATTTTAAATTGTACCCAAGTGCCATTTTGACCATGGCTCCAATTGCTTTTGTGACGATGACAGAGCACTTTGGTCACGTGATGGTCTTGAATAGTCTGACAGGTCGAGATTTCTTCCAAGATCCTGGTTTGGACCATACTCTTACAGGAGATGGTTTGGCACAAATCATTGCAGGATTTTTCGGAGCTCCTCCGGTTACATCTTATGGTGAAAATATCGGGGTGATGGCCTTGAATAAGATCTATTCAGTATATGTTATCGCAGGTGCAGCAGTGATTGCGGTTGTCATGAGCTTTATTGGTAAAGTATCAGCTCTTTTGAATTCGATTCCGACCGCTGTTTTGGGTGGTATTTCGATCGCCCTCTTTGGAGTAATTGCGGCCAGCGGTTTGAAAATCTTAGTTGAAAACAAGATTAATTTTGATAATAAAAAGAATCTCTTGATTGCAAGTGTGATCCTAGTATCAGGAATCGGTGGTTTGGTTTTCCAAATTGGGGGACTTCAAATCACTGGTGTCGCAACGTCAACAATTCTTGGGATTGTGTTGTATCAAATCCTTCCAGAACCAAAAGTTGATGAGGCTTAGTCCATTCTGGTAGTGAACAAGTTTGAATGGATTCAAACATCATAAAAAACGAGGAACAAACTCTGATGGCAGAGCTGGTGTTCCTCGTTTATTTATTATGTATCGGATTTCCAAAGAGGTCTTCCTTCATTAGTTGACTGCGTTTCTTAAATGGTAATGATTGTTATCGTGGTGGAAGACCAAGGGCGATGCGCCCGTATCGGCTGATTCGTGTAATTTTCCAAGCGGGTGACCAGGTCACTTCGACCTTGACATCTTCGATCCCTTCGATCTCTTTTAGGCGAGCGACGATTTCGATCGGAAGGCTCTCAGCACAGCTACAAGCCGTATCGGTAAAGGTCATAACCACCTTGCAAGTGCCGGCTTCATCTAGATGGATCTCGTAGATCAGTCCCAGATTATAGACATCTAACTCAACATCGGTATCAAATACAAGCTCCAATTTTTCGATTAACGACTTCTCTAGTGCCAGGGCACGGTCATTGATTTTGATATCCTCTCTCATCGCAAGATCCTTTCAGTGTAGTATGGCTTCCATTTTCTCATAATTCGGCTGATAAGGCAAGAAGAGAAAGAGGATTTGAAGGTGTCGAACGAAGGAAATTCGGTCCAGTCTCCATTTCTCTTCGAATTTGTGGTAAAATAGAGGCAAAAGTAAGACAAAGGATGAAGGCTATGAAATTACAAAAACCAAAAGGGACCCAGGATATCCTTCCTGGCGATTCAGCGAAATGGCAATATATAGAAGGCTTTGCACGCAAGGTCTTTGCGCGATACCATTATGATGAAATCCGCACACCGATCTTCGAACATTATGAAGTCATCAGCCGTTCAGTAGGGGATACGACGGATATCGTTACCAAAGAAATGTATGACTTCTATGATAAGGGAGACCGTCATATCACGCTTCGTCCAGAAGGAACAGCTCCTGTTGTCCGCTCGTATGTAGAAAATAAACTCTTTGCGCCTGAGGTACAAAAACCAAGTAAGTTCTATTACATAGGCCCAATGTTCCGTTACGAACGTCCTCAAGCAGGTCGTTTGCGTCAATTCCACCAAATTGGGGTAGAATGCTTTGGATCGAGCAATCCTGCAACGGATGTCGAAACCATTGCCATGGCAGCGCAATTCCTGAAAGAACTAGGGATTGATAATGTGACCTTGCACTTGAACACCTTGGGAAGCCCTGCTAGTCGTCAGGCTTATCGTCAAGCCTTGATTGATTACCTCTTGCCAATGAAGGATCAATTGTCTAAGGACAGCCAACGTCGCTTAGAAGAAAATCCGCTTCGTGTCTTGGATTCAAAAGAAAAAGAAGACAAGGCGGCGGTTGAACAGGCTCCTTCCATCCTAGACTATCTAGATGAAGAAAGCCAAGCGCATTTTGATGCGGTTCGTCGGATGTTGGAAGACTTGGGAGTATCCTATGTCATTGATACCAACATGGTGCGTGGCTTGGATTACTACAACCACACGATTTTTGAGTTCATTACAGAAATTGAAGGCAATGAATTGACAGTCTGTGCAGGTGGTCGCTATGATGGTTTGGTTGAATACTTCGGTGGCCCTGCGACAGCTGGTTTTGGATTTGGTATCGGTGTGGAACGGATCCTTCTCGTTCTTGAAAAGAAAGGCATTGAATTACCGATCGAAACAGGCCTAGATGCCTATATTGCTGTCCTAGGAGATGAGGTCAATGAAGCAGCGCTTAGCTTGGTTCAGGCCCTTCGAATCCAAGGTTTCAAGGCGGAACGTGACTATCTTGGACGCAAGCTCAAGGCACAATTTAAGTCAGCGGATATCTTTGCGGCTAAAGCCTTGATTACCTTAGGAAGTAGTGAAGTTGAGAGCGGTCAAGTTACTGTGAAAAATAACCAAACTCGTCAAGAAGTAACGGTAGCTCTTGAAAGCTTGAAGAAAGACTTCCCATCTGTTTTAGCAGAGTTGGGATTGGCTTGATCAAGTCTTTCAGACACCTGTAAAACAGATTCGCATGGGAGTAGGAGCAAAGTCGTTGCGCCTGCTCTCTTTTATCTAGCTTCTGTTTGCCGACCTTTGCCAAGATTTGGCGAAAAGCCGTTAAATTTTCTGACATTTATGATATAATGAGAAGATAACAAGTAAAGGAATGAATCAGTCATGACATTAGTTTACCAATCAACACGAGATGAAAAAAATACTGTAACAGCTAGTCAAGCTATCCTTCAAGGATTGGCGACAGATGGCGGTTTGTTTACTCCAGTCTCTTATCCTCAAGTAGAGCTGGATTTTGATACCCTCAAAGACGCTTCTTACCAAGAAGTAGCCAAGCTTGTTTTGTCAGCCTTTTTGGATGACTTTACAGCAGAAGAGTTAGACTACTGTATTTCTCATGCTTATGACAGCAAGTTTGATACCCCAGCCATTGCTCCGCTTGTCAAACTCGATGGACAATACAACTTGGAGCTCTTCCACGGTTCCACCATTGCCTTTAAAGATATGGCTTTGTCGATCTTGCCTTACTTTATGACAACAGCAGCTAAAAAGCACGGTTTGGAAAATAAAATTGTCATCTTGACGGCGACTTCTGGAGATACAGGAAAAGCTGCTATGGCAGGTTTTGCCGATGTTCCAGGAACAGAGATCATTGTCTTTTATCCAAAAGATGGTGTCAGCAAGGTGCAAGAATTGCAAATGACGACTCAAACTGGGGACAATACCCATGTCATCGCCATCGATGGAAACTTTGACGATGCCCAAACCAATGTCAAACACATGTTCAATGATGTGGCGCTTCGTGAAAAATTAGCAGCCAACAAGATGCAATTTTCATCAGCTAACTCTATGAACATTGGTCGTTTGGTGCCTCAGGTTGTCTATTACGTATACGCCTATGCTCAATTGGTGAAGACAGGCCAAATCACAGCGGGAGAAAAAGTCAACTTTACCGTCCCAACAGGAAACTTTGGAAATATCTTGGCAGCTTTCTATGCCAAACAAATCGGTCTTCCAGTTGGAAAATTGATCTGTGCATCAAATGAAAACAATGTCTTGACAGACTTCTTCAAAACACATGTCTATGATAAGAAACGTGAGTTCAAGGTGACCACTAGTCCATCGATGGATATTTTGGTCTCTTCAAACTTGGAACGCTTGATTTTCCACTTGGTAGGCAATGATGCCACAAAGACCAAAGAATTGATGGAAAGCCTTGTTGCAACAGGTCAGTACCAGTTGTCCAACTTTGATGCAGATATCTTAGATTTGTTTGCGGCTGCATACGCAGATGAAGCAGAAACTGCTGCAGAGATCAAGCGGGTCTATGAAGCGTCTGATTACATCGAAGACCCTCATACAGCCGTAGCATCAGCCGTTTATCAAAAATACCGGACTCAAACAGGAGATACTGCTAAAACAGTTATTGCCTCTACAGCAAGTCCTTACAAATTCCCAGTTGTTGCAGTAGAAGCGGTGACAGGTGAGACAGGTCTAGGCGATTTCGAAGCCTTGGCTAAATTACACACACTCTCAGGTGTTCCTGTGCCACCGGCTGTAGACGGCCTTGAAACTGCACCGGTTCGCCATCGTACAAGCGTGGCAGCCAAAGACATGCAAGCAGCCGTAGAAGACTACTTGGGACTTTAATTCTCTGTATTAGAAAGATCAAAAGAGCCGTTTGGCTCTTTTATATACTCATGAATTCATACAAAAAAATCTTAAACATCGCCCTTCCTGCCATGGGTGAAAATTTCTTACAAATGCTGATGGGCATGGTGGACTCTTATTTAGTAGCTCACCTGGGCTTGTTTGCTATTTCAGGTGTTTCCGTCGCAGGGAATATCATCACGATCTATCAAGCCATCTTTTTGGCACTGGGTGCGGCAGTTGCCAGTGTCATGTCCAAAAGCTTGGGTGAAAAAAATCAAGAAAATATTGCCTACCATGCGACAGAGTCACTGAAGGTGACCTTACTGTTGAGTGCTCTCTTAGGAGGGGCTTCGCTGTTATTTGGACGCCAGATGATTTCGCTGTTAGGGACTGAAGCTGCAGTAGCCGAAAGCGGGGGGATTTACCTTTCCTTGGTCGGCGGGACCATAGTTCTCTTAGGATTGATGACGACCTTGGGCTCCTTGGTTCGGGTGGCCAACAATCCACGTATTCCTATGTATGTGAGCCTGTTGACCAATCTATTAAACGCTCTGTTCTCCTCTGTGGCTATTTTCCTTTTTGGTTGGGGCATTGTTGGCGCAGCTTTGGGGACGGTGCTGGCCCGTCTGGTGGGCGTCATCCTCTTGTGGCAAAAGGTTCAGCTACCCTTTGCACCCCTTCGTTGGGGATTGGATCGTAAGCTCTTGAACTTAGCACTTCCAGCTGCCGGGGAGCGGCTGATGATGCGGGCCGGAGATGTGGTAATCATTGCGATCGTGGTTGCTTTTGGGACCGAGGCAGTCGCAGGAAATGCTATCGGAGAGACCTTGACCCAGTTTAACTACATGCCTGTATTTGGAGTGGCCACGGCGACGGTTATGCTCGTAGCACGGAGTCTGGGTGAAGGTGATCTTGAGCAGCTTCACCGCCTTCGAAAGCAGTCTTACTGCTTGTCCTTCGTGTTAATGTTACCTATTGCCTTGGGAATCTTTTTTGGGGGCACCCTTCTGACCCATCTCTACACACAAGATACAAAAGCAGTAGAAGCTAGTTTATCGGTTGTCCTCTTTTCTTTGTTGGGAACGCTGTTTACAGCAGGAACGGTCATCTATACAGCTGTTTGGCAAGGCTTGGGAAATGGGAAACTTCCATTTTATGCAACGACGATTGGCATGTGGGTCATTCGAATTGGAGCCGGTTATCTGCTTGGAGTAACCCTTGGCTTTGGCCTTCCAGGGGTCTGGACTGGGACCTTGCTGGATAATGGCTTCCGTTGGCTATTTTTGAGTCAGCTTTATAGACGAAAAGTAGGAGAGAAGAAAAAATGACAAAACGAGCCTTTATTTGGGATTTGGATGGGACCTTGCTGGATTCCTATGATGCTATTTTAGCAGGACTTGAGGAGACCTATGCATCTTATCAGCTTCCGTTTGACCGAGCGAGGATCAAAGACTACATCTTGAAGCATTCGGTTCAAGATCTTTTAGTAGCGGTGGCGGAGGAGTATCATCTGGATGTGACCGACTTGAATCATCGCCGAGCAGAAAGTCTAGCGGAGAAAAATGCCCAGGTCCTTCTGATGGAGGGGGCGCGTGATGTCCTATCCTGGGGACAAGAAGCTGGAATTGAGCAGTTTGTCTATACCCATAAGGGAGAAAATGCCTTTGTCATCCTACGGGACTTGGGTTTGGATTCTTTTTTTACAGAGATTTTGACCAGTCAAAGTGGTTTTGCCCGCAAGCCTGACCCAGAAGCTGCCATGTATCTGATGGAGAAGTACGGGTTGGAGCCAGGAAAGACCTACTATATAGGGGATCGGAGCCTGGATATTGACTTTGCAAGAAATAGCCAGATTCAGAGTATCAATTTCTTGACGTCTGACTATGAAGGTAATCATCAGATGAACACCTTACTAGATATTCCAGGTATTTTAAACGCTGAAAAGAATCTGTAAAGAATTTGTTTTCATTTTGAAATAAAGTCGTAAGCTTTCTTTAAGAAATGTCCGCTATAATAGAAGCATAAACAAAGACCTCCTAACTTTGTTTAGAAAAATCCTAAAACTTTTCTTTTTCATAATAATCTCCCTAAGAGTCGCCAAATCAGGCGGCTTTTTATTTGAAAAAAAGCAGTAAAAAAGCGCAAAAAATCACTTCCTATGCTATACTGTAATTGAAAATTTTTTATTTTAAGCGTTAGAACTGTTTCCCCAGTCCTAGCGCCTTTTCTTTTTGATAAGTCTGTTTGGTGGAGAGTAGTTTGTAAATGATTCTAAGAATCTTATGAGCACAAGCAACGACGGCTTTCATCTTGCTTCCTCTTTGGGAAATTCGATTGTAAAAAGAAGAAAAAGCTGGATCCTTAGAATGTGCTGCAATTAATCCCGACGTGGTCAAAGCCTGTTTGATATATCGATTTCCTTGCGTGATATGTGAGGATTTTTTAATGCCAGCACTTTCATAAGACCCTGGGCAGAGTCCAGCCCATGATGCTAAATGTGCATCGGATGGAAAGGCTGTAATAGTTGGTCCAATCTCAGCTAGAATAGTGGCAGCACAGGTCTCACTCACACCAGGGATTGTTTGAAGTAATCTATTTTCTTCAGGGGAACTCCTTTTCGATATAAGCTATCATTTCACTCGTTAATTTATTCATGAGTTTTTGATACAATTGATATTCTTCTAGGCTTTGGGCCAAGAGAAATCGATCTTCCAGTGACAACTTCCCATTCATGGCCTCCATTAATTCTTCTGGACTTGCTTTGACATGCTTGTGAATACAAGCTATCACATTGTCGTAATCAATGAGTTCCCCATTGATAAAGAGCGTTAAAAGAGACTGTCCTGTCTTAGAGAAGATATCAGAAAGATAGCTGGTTAGTTTGATATTAGCACGTTGTAAGAGGTTATGAATCTCATTCTTTATTTGGGTTTGACGTTGTTTATAAGAACGTAGCCTACGAGTGAGTAAACGTAACTGCATCACTTCAGGGTTAGGAATGTAAGATGGCTCAATAAGTCCACACCGTCCGAGTTGTGCAATCCATTCTGCATCTTTCATGTCTGTTTTTCGACCAGGTACATTCTTGATATGTTGAGGGTTAGCTAATATCAAATTGAGTTCTGAGTCTGAAAATATATTAAAGAGAGGGAGCCAATATTGCCCAGTGCTTTCAAAAAAGACATGTGTGACATGATTTTCTAATATCCAAGCTAAGGCATTTTGAAGAGATACAGTAGTTGTCCCAAATTTTTTCTGAATTTTCTTTGGCTTATTGGTATCTAGTGGACCATCTAGAATACAACAAACGATAGACTTTTGATGGACATCAATTCCACAACAAGTTTCAATCATGACTTCCATTATAAAAACCTCCTGTTAACTATTTGAACAATAGAACAAGAGGCTATTAGTAATTTTATTTTCATGCTCAAGGCATATTCGAGTTATCTCATGACTCTTGTTCAACCAGTTTTTTGTACAGACTAGGAAAAGCCCTATTAAAGACCACGGATTTGTATTGTTCACCTTCATTATAAGCCGAACCTTCTTTTCTGTCATGAGTTAGCAGGCTCTGCCTGCTTAGAGTTTTTTGTGTAAAAAAACAGTGCAAGCTCTTTTCCTTGCAAGAGGATATGAAATATTTTATAATTGATTAGTCAATTATTGATTTATCAAAAATAATACGGAGAAGGAATATGGCAGAAATAAATGATTTGCTCTACCAACTACGTTTGGCAGATCAATCAACTACGCAACTTTTTGAAAAGCGCCTAGGGATTAGCTTAACACGTTATCAAATTTTGCAGGATTTATTAGAACAAGCGCCTTGCAATCAGATCGCGGTTCAGGAACGCTTGCAGATTGATCCAGCGGCTTTAACCCGGCATTTCAAAATATTGGAAAAGGAAGGATTTGTCCATCGGAGTCGAAATCCAAAAAACCAGCGGGAAATCTTAATTCATTTGACGGATACGGCCTATAATCGTTTGGTCAAACATCCCCCTCGCCATCATGTGGCGGTGAAAGAACAGATGAGTCGGATTTTGACTGCTCAAGAACAAGAGCAATTTTCTTACCTGCTGGACAAATTAGTATCTGGCATTGAACAAATAACAGTTGAATAAAAAGGAGAATCTACAATGTCATTACTGACGATAATTTTAGCAAGTCTTGCTGCACTGGAGCATTTATATATTTTTTATTTGGAGAGCATCAGAACCACATCTGATACCACAAGTCGGGTTTTCAACATGAATAAAGAAGAACTCGTCCGCCCATCTGTGACCTCTTTATTTAAGAATCAAGGAATATACAATGCCTTGATTGGTGTCTTCCTCTTGTATGGATTGTTTGTCTCTAAAAATAGTGAAGTTGTTACAATTTTTGTGCTTTTTATTATTGGAGCTGCGACCTACGGTGCGATGACAGCCAATAAAAAGATTATCTTGACCCAAGGTGGTCCTGCAATTTTAGCTTTATTGAGTATCCTATTGTTGGGATAAAAAGGACGTGCCGCTAGGAATCTTTGAGCTGATTTTATTAAATAAGTGTAGAAAAAAGTATAAAAAAAGACTAAAAATTTTATTGACTTTCGAAGAAAAAGGGTTATAATGGTAGCAACAGAAAAGTAATGAGTCGGCTATTTTCAGGGAGCTTGTGGGAATTGTGAACAAGCAATAGCGACTGATGAAAATTGGACTGTTATGATCAATGAATTCTAACCCATGTGAATTCGGTTGGCACCCCTTACCGTGCAACTCCTTGATAGAGGAGATAGAGATGTAGGGAAAGACCAGCTATTTTTCCCTATAAAAGAGGTGGCACCGCGGACACTACGCCCTCACACAGTTTTTGTGTGAGGGCTTTTCTATGTGCCTTAGCAAGCGAAGCGCGCTTAGGCACATTGATCCCAAAGCGCAAACAGAGCGATGGGATATCTTTGATAGCCTTAGCCAGTTGAATTCATTAGAATAAAAGAGTTCTAGAAGAGAGGTTTCTGATATGAAAAAAGTTTTATCTGCTGATGTGTTGAGTCCAATTTTGGCTTATATGCGTTTGGATGCGCCCCATAAAATGATCTTGGAGTCGATCCCTCGTGAAAAAGAGAATGCGCGTTTTTCAATTGTAGCCTATCGGCCAGTCAGTGAAGTCAAGTTTGAAAATGGCGTCCTCTATTACAATGATCAAATTGTCGAAGAGGATCCTTTGGACTTTTTGAATCGCATCACGGTCAAAAGGAAAACTTCAGAGGAACTCCCTTTTAACGGTGGGGCGATTGGATTTGTTGGCTATGACTTGATTGGCCTCTATGAGAACATTGGTTCTATTCCGGAAGATACGATCGGCACACCAGATCTTCACTTTTTCTTATATGAAAGCTATGTGATTTTTGATCACAAAAAGGAAAAGGTCTATGTGGTGGAAGAGAACCTCTATAGTGGACGGAGTGAAGCAGAGCAAGCGTCGAGCTTGGAGCAAGTGTTAGCACAATTGGCAAGACCTGCAAAAGAAGAGTTTCAGGACAAGGACCTGCATGCGCTTCATTTCCACAATCATTTGGAGCAAAAAGAGTTTGAGGAAATGGTGGCCCTAGCGCGGGACTATATTCGAAAAGGAGATATGTTCCAATGCGTGCTCAGTCAACGTTTTTCAGCTGATTTTTCAGGTAAACCATTGGATTATTACCGCAATTTGCGCGTGACCAACCCTTCGAATTATCTCTACTTTTATGATTTTGGGGAGTACCAAATTATCGGTGCCAGTCCAGAAAGTCTGGTGTCAGTCAAGGATCGAGTGGTGACGACCGATCCCATTGCTGGCACACGTCCCAGAGGGATCGATGAAGAGGCTGATCGGCAATTGGCAGCTGATTTGGCAGGGGATCCAAAAGAAGTCGCAGAACACCGGATGTTGGTGGATCTAGGGCGAAACGATATTGGTCGTATCGCTCAAAATGGGTCAGTTGAAGTGACCAAATATATGGAAGTGGAATTCTTTCGTTATGTGATGCACCTGACGAGTGTGGTCAAGGGGCAATTACTTCCTGGACTAGCCTCCATTGAGGCTCTGAAGGCGACTCTTCCAGCTGGGACCGTTTCGGGTGCTCCCAAGATTCGAGCCATGAAGCGGATCTATGAAGCAGAAAAAGAGAAACGCGGGGTCTATGCAGGTGCTATTGGCTATCTCTCTGTGACGGGGGATCTCGATTTTGCTATTGCGATTCGAACCATGATCCTCAAAAATAAGAAGGCTTATGTGCAGGCCGGAGCAGGAATCGTTTATGATTCAATTGCTGAAAATGAATACCAAGAAACCGTCAATAAGGCAAAATCGATGACTAGGATTGGAGAAGAAGGATGATTTTATTAGTAGATAATTACGATTCATTTACCTACAATTTAGCACAGTATATCGGCAAATTTGATGAGGTCCAGGTGCTTCGAAATGATGATCCGGATTTGTACCAAGTTGCCCAAGAAGCAAATGCCTTGGTCTTTTCTCCAGGTCCAGGTTGGCCAAAGGATGCGGGCAAGATGGAGGAGATGATCCGAGATTTTGCAGGGGTCAAACCAATCTTGGGGATTTGCTTGGGGCATCAAGCGATTGCGGAAGTTTTTGGAGGGCGCTTGGGATTGGCTCCACAGGTCATGCATGGCAAACAAAGCCAGATCCAGCTAGAAGCTCCCTCTCCGCTATACGCGGGTGTTGCAAAAGAAGTCCCAGTCATGCGCTACCATTCGCTGACGATTGAAGACATGCCAGAGGATTTTGTCATTACCTCTCGGACGACGGATGATCAAGCGATTATGGGAATTCAACACCGTAGCTTACCAATTTATGGTTTTCAATACCATCCAGAAAGTATCGGGACGCCAGATGGGCTCAAGACCATCGAAAATTTCGTCAAACTAGTCAAGGAGCGGAAGATGAAACAAGTGCTTGCAAAAATAGCGGAAGGAATGGATCTAACCAGTGCAGAGTTAGAAGCTGCTATGGAGGAAGTTGTTGCTGGTCGTGCTTCAGAAGCACAGGTGACGGCCCTTCTTCTAGGTCTCAAAATGAAGGGCGAAACGGTTGAAGAGCGGACGGCTATTGCAAAAGTGATGCAGGCCTATGCAGTCGCTATTCCTACAGAAGTTCAAGGAGCAATGGACAATTGTGGAACGGGGGGCGATCGTTCTTATAGTTTCAATATTTCAACAACAGCTGCCTTCGTCCTTGCTGGTGGTGGCATCAAGATGGCGAAACACGGAAATCGTTCGATCTCTTCTAAATCTGGTTCTGCGGATGTGCTAGAAGCTCTAGGGATTAACCTTGATTTGGGTCCAAAAGACTTGGGACGAGTGTTTGAAAAGGCGGGAATTGTCTTCCTATTTGCCAAAAATCTACATCCTGGCATGCGCTATATTATGCCCGCTCGCTTGGCATTAGGGGTTCCAACGGTGATGAACTTAACCGGTCCTCTTATCAATCCGATTCCTCTAGAAACCCAGCTATTGGGAACCAGTCGTCCGGATATGCTGGAAAGTACGGCGGAGATTCTAAAGAATTTGGGTCGGAAACGCGCAGTGGTGGTGAGTGGTCCACAAGGTTTGGACGAGGCAGGCCTTGATGGGGAAACCCAGCTCGCTATTCTGGAAAATGGGCAGGTTACCTTATCCAGTTTTCAACCAGAAGATATCGGAATGGAGCGCATCGAAATTGATCAAGTACGTGGTGGAGACGCCAAACGCAATGCGGAAATTTTGCTCAGCGTCTTGGAGAATGAAGCAAGTCCCTTCTTAGAGGTGACGGTCTTGAATGCTGGCCTTGGTTTTTATGCCAACGGCAAGGTAGATTCTATCAAAGAGGGGATTGCCTTGGCACGTGAAGTGATTGCCAGTGGGGCCGCCCTTGAGAAATTGAGATTATTACAGGAGTATCAAAAATGAGTCAAGAATTCTTGCCAAAGATTCTAAAGGAAAAGGCGCGTGAAGTGGCTGTGCTGAAAGAAGAGGAACTCCAACCTTTGCGCGAGACCTACCGCCTGTATGATTACCTAAAGAGTCATCCAGAAAAGCTTCAGGTTATTGCGGAAGTGAAAAAGGCTAGTCCGAGTCTGGGAGATATTCATGTTGATGTGGATATCGTCGCGCAGGCTAAGACTTACGAAGAAAATGGGGCCGTGATGATTTCTGTCTTGACCGATGAAGTGTTTTTCAAGGGTAGTATCGAGTATCTCCGGGAAATATCTAGTCAAGTACGTATCCCCACCCTCAACAAAGATTTTATTGTGGATGAAAAACAAGTGATTCGGGCGCGAAACGCAGGGGCGACCGTGATCTTGTTGATAGTTGCAGCCTTGCCAGAGGCTCGTCTGAAAGAACTCTATGAGTTTGCGACCCATCTTGGCCTGGAGGTCTTGGTGGAGACTCATAATCTGACAGAACTAGAGGTCGCTCACCGGATTGGGGCTCAGATCATCGGGGTGAATAATCGCAACTTGGTGACCTTTGAGACAGATCTTCATACTAGCCTTGAATTGGCGACCAGTTTTGAACAAAAACCGGTTTACATCTCTGAGTCTGCTATTTTCACAGCAGCAGATGCGCGTATGCTGGCTCCTTATTTTAATGGCATTCTCGTTGGGACAGCCCTCATGAAGGCAGACAATGTGGCTGAAAAAGTAAAGGAGTTGCAGATTGACAAAGGTTAAAATTTGCGGATTGTCCACTCCGGAAGCCGTCCAGACAGCTGTTGAAGCCGGTGCGGACTACATTGGTTTTGTCTTTGCACCGAGCAAACGGCAAGTCACGTTGGAGCAAGCTCGGCAGTTGGCTACAGGCATTCCAAAGGGGGTTCAAAAAGTCGGTGTTTTTGTATCACCACAAAGAGAAGAAGTGGAGCAAGCTTGTCAAGTTGTGGGCTTGGACCTGATACAAGTGCATGGGCCGATAGATGAAACCATCTTGCAAGACCTTCCCCAACAAACGATTCGCGCTGTTCAAGTGGGGAAAGACGCGGCTCTTCCTGAGACTGGTGCTGATTATCTGCTCTTTGATGCTCCTGTAGCAGGAAGTGGGCAGACCTTTAACTGGCAAGAACTCGAAACCCAAAATTTCACAAAGCCCTTCTTTATTGCAGGGGGCTTGACAGTAGATAATGTAGCAGATGCTATTCGCTTCTTTCATCCTTATGCGGTGGATGTATCCAGTGGGGTCGAGACAAATGGAATAAAAGATCAAGAAAAGATAAAACGATTTATAGAAAGGGTCAAGCATGGCATATAAACAACCAGATAAAAACGGATTTTACGGGCGGTTCGGGGGACGATTTGTCCCTGAAACCTTGATGACAGCAGTTTTAGAATTAGAAGAAGCCTATAGAGAAAGTCAAGCAGATCCTTCTTTTCAAGCAGAATTGGATCAGCTTCTGAAGCAATATGTCGGTCGGGAAACACCGCTCTATTACGCTAAAAATCTTACCAAGTATGTCGGTGGAGCCAAGATCTTTCTTAAAAGAGAAGACCTCAACCACACAGGGGCTCATAAAATTAATAATGCCCTAGGACAGGTTTTGTTGGCACACCGGATGGGCAAAAAGAAGATCATCGCAGAAACAGGGGCCGGACAGCACGGTGTTGCAACAGCAACAGCTGCTGCTTTATTTGATATGGAATGTACCATCTACATGGGGGAAGAAGATGTCAAACGCCAAGCCCTCAATGTCTTTCGGATGGAATTGTTGGGCGCCAAGGTTCAATCAGTAACAGATGGGTCACGGGTTCTCAAGGATGCGGTCAATGCTGCCCTTAGAGCCTGGGTAGCAAATGTGGAGGATACCCACTATATCATGGGGTCTGCTCTAGGGCCTCATCCATTCCCAGAGATTGTCCGTGATTTTCAAAGTGTCATCGGTCGAGAAGCCAAACGCCAATTTGCAGAGCAAAATGATGGTGCGCTACCAGATGCAGTCTTAGCCTGTGTAGGAGGCGGATCGAATGCCATTGGCCTCTTCTATCCTTTTGTTGAGGATACCTCTGTTGCCATGTATGGGGCAGAAGCTGCTGGGCTTGGAGTGGATACAGACCAGCACGCAGCAACCTTGACCAAGGGGCGTCCGGGAGTCCTTCACGGCGCCTTGATGGATGTTTTACAGGATGCCCATGGACAGATTTTAGAAGCCTTCTCGATTTCAGCAGGTCTCGATTACCCAGGGATTGGGCCAGAGCATTCTTATTTCCATGACATCAAGCGGGCAACCTATGTGCCAGTGACAGACAAAGAAGCCCTAGAAGCCTTTCAATTGCTTTCAAAAGTAGAAGGAATCATTCCAGCCCTGGAATCTAGCCACGCTATCGCCTATGCGGTGAAGTTGGCCAAGGAGATGGGGCCTGAAAAATCTATGATCGTTTGCTTATCAGGTCGTGGGGATAAAGATGTGGTACAAGTCAAAGACTGCCTAGAAAAAGAGAGAGGAGAGTAAGATGGGAAAGACCTTAACAGAGCATTTACAAAAGCTGAAAGACCAGCAGCAAGGGATCTTTGTTCCTTATATTATGGCAGGAGATCATGAAAAAGGCTTAGCAGGTTTGCAGGAAACCATCCAATTTTTGGAGGAACTTGGTGTCTCAGCTATTGAGGTTGGCATTCCTTTTTCGGATCCAGTGGCAGATGGTCCTGTGATTGAAGAGGCGGGACTACGAAGTTTAGCCCATGGGACGACGACAGAGGAACTGGTGCAAACGATCCAGTACTTAGAGACAAGTGTTCCTTTGGTCATCATGACCTATTTCAACCCCTTGTTCCAATATGGTCTAGAAAACTTTTTTAGAGATGTAGAAGGAACAGCAGTCAAAGGAGTGATTATTCCGGACCTCCCCCATGAGCATGCGAATTTGGTAGAGCCTCTATTAGCGGATAAAGACATCGCTTTGGTGCCACTAGTGAGCCTAACCACAGGAATCGAGCGCCAAAAGAAATTGATTCAAGATGCAGAAGGATTTATCTATGCCGTTGCTGTCAATGGAGTGACGGGGAAAGCTGGTAGCTATCGAGATGATTTGGATCACCACTTGGCCCAATTACACGAAATAGCATCCATTCCTGTTTTAACAGGTTTTGGAGTTTCCAGCATGGAGGATGTTCACCGTTTCAACAAGGTCTCAGATGGGGTTATTGTGGGGTCTAAAATCGTTAAGGCTCTCCACCAAGGGGAGACAGACGCCATCGCTCGTTTTATTTCTCAAGCAGTGAAGGGCTAGAAGGTTCATTCCATTCATCATCAGCTTGATTCTCCTAGATCAAGCTCTTTGTCTACTATTTTAAACATTCCCCTCGTTGGTCTTTACAAACGAGGCTTTCTCGTTACAATAGAGGTAGTAACAAGAAAAGAGGAGAAGAGAATGATAAGCCTTGAAGAGATTGATCAAGTTGTCCAGTCAGGTCCTTTTGAACCAAGCTGGGACTCTCTTAGCCATCAAGTCTGTCCAGATTGGTATCGAGATGCCAAATTTGGAATATTTATCCACTGGGGCGTCTACAGTGTACCTGCCTTTGGTTCGGAATGGTATTCGCGAAATATGTATATCCAAGGGAATCCTTGCTATGACTATCATCGAGAGCATTTTGGAGACCAGGCCAGCTTTGGCTATAAGGATCTCATTCCTCTTTTTACAGCCGATCGCTTTGATCCGGCATCTTGGCTGGATCTCTTTCAAAAAGCGGGAGCCCAGTATCTTTTTCCAGTTGCGGAGCACCACGATGGTTTTCAGATGTATGCCTCTACTCTCTCGCCTTATAATAGCTTAGAAATGGGGCCGAGACGAGATGTCTTAGGAGAGCTGAGGGAGGAAGCAGAAAAACGTGGCCTGCACTTCTGTACGTCCTCTCACCGGGCAGAACACCAGTTTTTCTTTTCACATGGCAAGGAATTCACTAGTGACATTCCGCAAGAAGTCCCAAGAGACAGCCTTTATTGGCCAGTGGAGCCAGAGCCCAAGGATCATTTTGATCTGACTTCCAAGCCTTATCCAAGCAAAGAATTCTTGGAAGATTGGCTTTTGCGAACCTGTGAACTGGTGCGGGACTACCAGCCAGAGCTCCTTTATTTTGACTGGTGGATCCAGCATGAGAGTTTCCGTCCCTACTTGATGCGCTTTTTGGCTTATTATTACAATCTAGCAGCACAAGAGGATCGCAAGGTGGCTGTTTGTTACAAACAGGACGCCCTCCCTTTCGGTTCAGGAATCGTTGAAATGGAGCGGGGAGGATACGGAGAGACGCAAGTCTTTCCGTGGCAAATGGATACCGCGATCGCCCGTAATTCTTGGTGCTATACCCAGGATCTAGCCTACAAGACCAGTAAGGAAGTGCTACAAAATTTAGTTGATGTTGTGGCAAAAAATGGCAATCTTCTGCTCAATATTGGACCCAAGGCAGATGGCACGATCCCTGAGCAAGACCAAGACATCCTCACAGAGATCGGGGACTGGCTGGTGGTAAATGGAGAAGCCATTTATCAGAGTCGGCCTTGGCGGGTGTCATCGGACGGACCGACCGAGGCCCAGGAAGGTTCCTTCTCAGATGGGCAAGCGCCACTCTATACTAGCCAAGATTTCCGCTATACCATGCGTGATGGCTTTCTTTATGCTATCCAGCTGGAACCAAGTGGAAGGACGGAAGGGTTGACCTTGCCGTCTCTCGCCTATGATCTCAAGCAACCGAGAATTCTTCATGCGCGCATTCAAAAGCTAGAGCTCCTTGGAGAAAGCCAGCCCCTTTCTTGGAGCCAAGATGAGACAGGGCTCCATCTTCAGTTACCAGCTTGTAGCAAAAAACAACCGCGTGTTTTGCGCCTCAGCTTTTAGTTTTCTTGAAGCTTTCTATAAGGAATTGTTTAGGTTTCTCTTGTATACTGTACTCATTCAATAAGAAATGAGGTACAGAAAATGAAAATCTCAGTTAATTATCCAAAACGCTTTAAGAAATTGCCACAACAAGGTTCTTGTTACGGCGAATAAACACTTCTCTTCATTTTTCATAAGAAACTCCTAAAGAAGGCTCTACCCGGAAGGGTAGAGTTTTTATGTACCAGAGACCTTGTGATTCGTGGTATAATAAGCCTATGGAAAAAAAGAACAAATTACTACTCATCGACGGGTCTTCCGTCGCTTTTCGTGCCTTTTTCGCACTCTATCATCAAATTGATCGCTTCAAAAATGCCAATGGGTTACATACCAATGCGGTCTATGGCTTTAACCTCATGTTGAGCCATCTCTTGGAGCGCATCCAACCGACCCATGTCCTCGTTGCTTTTGATGCAGGCAAGACGACTTTTCGGACGGAGATGTATGCCGACTACAAAGGAGGCCGGGCAAAAACACCAGATGAATTCCGTGAGCAGTTTCCTTTTATTCGCGAGCAACTGGATCATTTGGGAATCCGCCATTATGAGCTGGCCCAGTATGAGGCGGATGATATTATTGGAACGCTTGATAAGATGGCAGAAGCGACCTCAGTACCCTTTGAAGTCACCATTGTCTCTGGGGACAAGGATTTGATCCAGCTGACGGATGACAATACGGTGGTGGAAATCTCCAAAAAAGGGGTGGCAGAGTTTGAAGAATTCACTCCAGTCTATCTGAAAGAAAAGATGGGGCTGACACCAGAGCAGTTTATTGACCTCAAGGCCTTGATGGGAGATAAGTCGGATAATATCCCGGGTGTCACCAAGATTGGAGAAAAGACCGGGATCAAACTACTCCTAGAATACGGCTCTCTCGATGGCATTTACGAGCATATCGATGAGATGAAGGCTTCTAAGATGAAGGAAAACCTCATCAATGACAAGGAACAGGCCTATCTGTCCAAGACCCTTGCGACCATCGATACCAATGCGCCCATTGAAATTGGGCTTGACGACATCACCTATACGGGCCCCCATCTAGAAAATCTCGCCAAGTTTTATGAGGAGATGGGCTTCAAGCAACTCCGTCAGGCCTTGGATCTCAGTGGAGAAGAGGCGGCTCCTGTAGCCATTGACTATACAGAAGTCGAGCAAGTCACTCCAGATATGCTTACGGAAGATAGTTTCTTCCATTTCGAGATTTTTGGAGACAATTACCATACGGAACCCATTATCGGCTTTGCATGGGGGACCAAAGGTCAGCTCTACGCGAGTACAGATACTGGTCTTTTACAAACACCGATTTTCAAAGAATTTCTCGAAAAAACGCCCCTCAAGGTCTATGACTTCAAGCGGGCCAAGGTCTTGCTCAGCCACTTGGGTATTACCCTTCAAAAGCCGGCATTTGACAGTCGATTGGCCAAGTATCTCTTGTCGACCGTAGAGGACAATGAAATTTCAACCATTGCGAGTCTCTATAGTCAGATTGCGCTACCGCTGGACGAAGTCGTTTATGGCAAGGGAGCCAAAAAAGCTATTCCAGAAAAGGCAGTCCTATTAGAGCATTTGGCACGGAAAGTCGCTGTTCTACTGGATACAGAAGAGCCTATGATGGAGCAGTTGCAAGCCCATGACCAGCTAGATTTGCTCTATGATATGGAGCAACCACTAGCAGCTGTTTTGGCCAAGATGGAAATCGCGGGGATCAAGGTAGAGCGCCAGACCCTAGAAGATATGCAGGTGGAAAATGAAGTAGTCTTGGAGCGCTTGACTCAAGAAATCTACGAGCTTGCAGGCGAAGAATTTAACATCAATTCTCCAAAACAATTGGGGGTCATTCTCTTTGAAAAATTGGAACTCCCTCTTGAATATACGAAGAAGACCAAAACCGGCTATTCAACAGCCGTCGATGTCTTGGAACGCCTAGCTCCAATTGCACCGATTGTATCTAAGATTCTTGAATACCGCCAAATCGCAAAAATCCAGTCTACCTATGTGGTGGGCTTGCAAGAGGCTATCCTAGAGGATGGAAAAATCCATACCCGCTATGTGCAGGATTTGACGCAGACAGGCCGTTTGTCCAGCGTGGATCCCAATCTGCAAAACATCCCTGTCCGTTTGGAACAAGGCCGTCTTATTCGCAAGGCCTTTGTCCCAGAAGAGGAAAACAGTGTCTTGCTCAGTTCGGACTATTCACAGATCGAATTGCGCGTCTTGGCCCATATTTCAGGAGATGAGCATTTGATTGATGCCTTTAAGCATGGGGCAGATATCCATACATCGACTGCTATGCGGGTCTTCAATATTGAAAAACCAGAAGATGTGACGCCGAATGACCGGCGCAATGCAAAAGCGGTAAACTTCGGTGTGGTTTATGGAATTTCCGACTTTGGACTGTCTAATAATCTAGGGATCAGTCGAAAAGAAGCCAAGGCCTATATTGAAACCTACTTCGAACGCTACCCTGGCATCAAGAACTATATGGAAAGAGTGGTACGGGAAGCGCGTGATAAAGGCTACGTAGAAACTCTCTTCAAGCGTCGTCGGGAGATTCCAGATATCAATTCTCGCAACTTCAATGTTCGAGGCTTTGCGGAGCGGACAGCTATTAACTCACCTATCCAAGGATCGGCAGCAGACATCTTGAAAATTGCCATGATCCACTTGGACCAAGCGCTAGAAAGAGGAGCATACAAGACCAAGATGCTCCTTCAGGTGCACGATGAAATCGTTCTGCAAGTACCAAGTGATGAACTTGCAGCGATCAAAGAACTCGTCAAAGAGACCATGGAATCCGCTATCGAACTTGCAGTACCACTGGAAGCCGATGAAAATGAAGGCAAAACATGGTATGAAGCCAAATAAAATTGAGTTTGTTCAAAACAGAAAGCGGTAGGAGACTTTTCAGTTTCCTACCGCTTTTAACGACAAACACTTGCAATGCCTTCCGTATTGTTATACTATTTAAAGAAAGGAAACGCATACAAAAGGAGATTCTTATGGCTTATTCATTTCGCAATCCTAGTGATGGCATTATCAAACATTACCTAGAAACCAGCAAGATCATTGCTGTAGTTGGATTATCTGACCGTGAAGAGACGACTAGTCATCGTGTCAGCAAGGAGATGCAAGAGCGGGGCTACCGGATTATTCCCGTTAATCCTCGTGCAGCCGGTGGCCAAATCCTTGGAGAAACGGTGTACGCTAGCCTGCAGGAAATTCCTTTCCCAGTAGATATCGTCGATGTTTACCGTCGCAGTGAATTTTTGCCAGATGTAGCGCGTGACTTTATCGAGTCGGATGCGAAGATTTTCTGGGCGCAACTAGAGCTGGAAAATCAAGAAGCAGAAGAAATCCTTCGTGGAGCTGGACGAGAAGATATTGTCATGAACCGCTGTATCAAACGGGAACACACCCGACTGATCTGAGGAGACTCCCTATACGGTTTATAAATGACAAGAAATTAACAGTAGGGCTATAGAAGAAAACCCCAGCAGGAAACTGGGGTTTTCTTCTTACTCTTATTCAGTTTCATGGCTTGGATGGTCTGTGAAATGGCGCGGCCCTTGTTTAATCTGCTTGATTTGATCATAAAATGCAATTTGGCAGTTGATAAAGTAAGGCATGGTATAGAAGCCGATGACATCGCGCGTGAAGTAATTCAAGAAGTACCAACCAATCAAGGTTAGATCGAGCACCAAGCGATTGCTGCGGAACCCTTTCATGGTTTCACGACTTTGGCGAAGCACTCCAAAGGCTCCCTTGTAGTCGCCGTCTCGTAATTGCTCATAGAGGATCAATTCGACCAAGCTGAGACTGTAGTATTGTGGCAGGTAAAAGAGTAGGCCGAGTAGGCCCAGCACGACACCGGTAGTCATCAGAGGCATTTGTTGCATGAGAGATTGGAATTCAGGACTGGAAGCACTCAGAGTGCTAGGGTTGCTCACCTTGTCGTAAATCGCCAAAAATCGAATGCTGGCGTAGGTGCTGATGAGACTCCCCACATAGAGGATGAGTCCCCATAAAAAGAGGACGGCTTGCTTCAAGATCAAGGTGGCAAATACAGAGGTAAAGCGATCTTGTTTAAAGATATCTAAGACGCGTGTTCGGTGTTCGATCTTGGGATTAATCGTATCTAAATAGCTAAAAGTCGCACCGACCACTAAAATGGAGATGACAAAGGAGACGACAGAAGGAAAGAGCTGCCGCTGGATCATGTAGATACCTGCTTGCTGCAAGGTCATATCCGGTAGTAGATCGATCAGATCTTGCCCACTTAAGAGAAAGTTAGCAAGAATGGTCAACAGGACCGGAAGAGCAAAAAGGATAGCTAAGCCCGGTTGCTGGACTTGCATGGTACGTGCCCGGAGGCGAATCAGTTTAAGGTTCATAGATGACACTCTCTTCATAGTAGTACTTTTTATTATAACATAAGTCCGTGACAGAGCCGGTAAAATTTGGTACAATCGTACAGGTGCTCACAGGAAAACTGTGACAGGAATAAGAAGGCTGGGACTGTTTTTCCCAGTACGGAGGTAACCATGACAGATTCACCGATTCAATATCGATTAATCAAAAAAGAAAAGCATACAGGTGCTCGTCTGGGAGAAATTATTACCCCTCACGGGACCTTCCCGACCCCAATGTTTATGCCTGTAGGGACTCAGGCAACCGTTAAGACCCAATCGCCAGAAGAACTCAAGGAAATGGGTTCCGGAATTATCTTGGCCAACACCTACCATCTCTGGCTTCGTCCGGGGGACGACTTGGTCGCAAAAGCAGGAGGACTGCACCAGTTCATGAACTGGGACCAGCCCATTTTGACAGATAGTGGAGGCTTCCAGGTCTATTCATTGGCGGATACCCGCAACATCACCGAAGAAGGGGTAACCTTTAAAAATCACCTCAACGGCTCGAAGATGTTCCTCTCTCCAGAAAAGGCCATCTCCATCCAAAACAATCTAGGAAGCGACATCATGATGTCCTTTGATGAATGCCCTCAGTTCTATCAGCCTTATGATTATGTGAAAAAATCGATCGAACGGACCAGTCGTTGGGCAGAACGTGGGCTTAAGGCTCACCGTCGCCCTCATGATCAAGGTCTTTTCGGGATTGTCCAAGGGGCTGGATTTGAAGACTTGCGCCGTCAGTCTGTTCAAGATCTGGTCAGCATGGACTTCCCAGGCTATTCTATCGGTGGCTTAGCTGTTGGGGAAAGCCATGAAGAGATGAATGCCGTGCTGGATTTCACAACTCCACTCTTACCAGAGAACAAGCCACGCTATCTCATGGGAGTAGGAGCTCCAGACAGTCTGATCGATGGCGTTATTCGTGGAGTGGACATGTTTGACTGTGTCTTGCCGACGCGGATTGCGCGAAATGGTACCTGTATGACCAGCCAAGGACGCCTAGTGGTGAAAAATGCGCAATTTGCAGAAGACTTTACACCGCTGGATCCTGAATGTGATTGCTACACTTGTAAGAATTACACCCGAGCTTATCTTCGCCACCTCCTCAAGGCAGATGAAACCTTCGGCATTCGCTTGACCAGCTACCACAACCTGTACTTCTTGATCAACCTCATGAAGCAGGTCCGTCAAGCCATCATGGATGACAATCTTTTAGAATTCCGTGAGCATTTCGTCGAAAAATATGGCTATAATAAATCAGGACGGAATTTCTAGGAAAAGCTAAATAGGAAGAAAAAAGACTACAGCCATCTGAGAATAATAGGAATAACTGCTAGACGCAGTGGTTGATTGGTATCTTTGGAGCTTGTTAAGCTCCAAAGATAACCTAATCAACTGTGCGGGGGCGAGGCGACGAACAAATTGGATATAAATTTGTTCTGTCTCGCTCCCTTTTCCTATATAATAGCAACTTTTTTAGCACTCTATTTCTTCCGAAAACACTTTCATCAAAAAAACGAAAAAAATCTTCTCAAATCCCTTGCATTGGGCCTTTGTTTGTGTTAAACTACTATGGTGCTGTGAAAAACAGCTATTAGCTTTGATGCAAGAGGTTGCGACACGCTCGGTTGCATTGCCACGCAACGCGCGTCGGTTTTCTTGTGGAGCTAGCCTATTATCTTAAATAGACGAAAAGGAGAAAAAGATGGCAAACAAAAAAATCCGCATCCGTTTGAAAGCGTACGAACACCGTACACTCGACACAGCGGCTGCAAAAATCGTAGAATCAGCTACTCGTACAGGTGCACAAGTTGCGGGTCCAATCCCACTTCCAACTGAGCGTAGCCTCTACACAATCATTCGTGCGACTCACAAATACAAAGATTCTCGCGAACAATTTGAAATGCGTACACACAAACGTTTGATCGACATCATCAACCCAACTCAAAAAACAGTTGACGCTTTGATGAAATTGGATCTTCCAAGTGGTGTAAACGTAGAAATCAAACTTTAATCTAAAGGTTGATCCAGAGCATGAAAAACGCTCGTTAAAAACTTTTTGAATAAAAAACTATAGAAAAGGAACTATTTTCTCATGACAAAAGGAATCTTAGGGAAAAAAGTGGGAATGACTCAAATCTTCACTGAAGCTGGCGAATTGATCCCTGTAACAGTTATCGAAGCAACTCCAAACGTTGTTCTTCAAGTTAAAACTGTTGAAACAGATGGTTACAACGCTATCCAAGTTGGTTTCGATGACAAACGCGAAGTATTGAGCAACAAACCTGCTAAAGGACATGTAGCAAAAGCTAACACGGCTCCTAAGCGCTTCATTCGTGAATTCAAAAACGTTGAAGGCTTGGAAGTTGGTGCTGAAATCACAGTTGACACTTTCGAAGCTGGAGACATTGTTGATGTAACTGGTACTTCTAAAGGTAAAGGTTTCCAAGGTGTTATCAAACGCCACGGACAATCACGTGGACCTATGGCTCACGGTTCTCGTTACCACCGTCGTCCAGGTTCTATGGGACCTGTTGCACCTAACCGCGTATTCAAAGGTAAAAACCTTGCAGGACGCATGGGTGGCGATCGTGTAACGATTCAAAACCTTGAAGTTGTACAAGTTGTTCCAGAAAAGAACGTTATCCTTATCAAAGGTAACGTACCAGGTGCTAAGAAATCTCTTATCACTATCAAGTCAGCAGTTAAAGCTGGTAAATAATAAGGAAAGGGGAATACAGTCAAAATGGCAAATGTAACATTATTCGACCAAACTGGTAAACAAGCTGGCGAAGTTGTTCTTAACGATGCGATCTTTGGTATCGAACCAAATCAAGCAGTTGTGTTTGATGTCATCATCAGCCAACGTGCTAGCCTTCGTCAAGGAACTCACGCAGTTAAAAACCGTTCAGCTGTTTCAGGTGGCGGACGCAAACCATGGCGTCAAAAAGGAACTGGACGTGCTCGTCAAGGTTCTATCCGCTCTCCACAATGGCGTGGTGGTGGAATCGTCTTCGGACCAACTCCACGTAGCTATGCGTACAAACTTCCTCAAAAAGTTCGTCGCCTTGCACTTAAATCTGTTTACTCAGAAAAAGTTGCTGAAAACAAATTTGTAGCCGTTGATTCTCTTGAATTTACAGCTCCAAAAACTGCTGAATTTGCAAAAGTTCTTGCAGCTTTGAGCATCGATTCTAAAGTCCTTGTTATTCTTGAAGAAGGAAATGAATTCGCAGCTCTTTCAGCTCGTAACCTTCCAAACGTGAAAGTTGCGACTGCTACAACTGCAAGTGTTCTTGACATCGCAAATAGTGACAAACTTCTTGTTACTCAAGCAGCTATCTCTAAAATCGAGGAGGTTCTTGCATAATGAATTTGTATGATGTTATCAAAAAACCTGTTATCACTGAAAAGTCAATGGCTCAACTTGAAGCAGGCAAATATGTATTCGAAGTTGACACTCGCGCTCACAAACTTTTGATCAAACAAGCTGTTGAAGCTGCCTTTGAAGGTGTAAAAGTTGCGAATGTGAACACTGTAAACGTAAAACCTAAAGCAAAACGCGTTGGACGTTACACTGGTTTTACTTCAAAAACTAAAAAAGCTATCATCACGCTTGCAGCTGATTCTAAAGCAATCGAGTTGTTTGCTACTGAAGCTGAATAATCTAAGGAGGAAATATCGTGGGAATTCGTGTTTATAAACCAACAACAAACGGTCGCCGTAATATGACTTCTTTGGATTTCGCTGAAATCACAACAAACACACCTGAGAAAACTTTGCTTGTTTCTCTTAAAAACAAAGCAGGTCGTAACAACAACGGTCGTATCACTGTTCGTCACCAAGGTGGTGGACACAAACGTCATTACCGTTTGATCGATTTCAAACGTAACAAAGATGGAGTTGAAGCAGTCGTTAAAACAATCGAATACGATCCAAACCGCTCAGCTAACATCGCGCTTGTACACTACACTGACGGTGTGAAAGCTTACATCATCGCCCCTAAAGGTCTTGAAGTAGGTCAACGCATCGTATCAGGACCAGAAGCAGATATCAAAGTCGGAAATGCTCTTCCACTTGCTAACATCCCAGTTGGTACTTTGATCCACAACATCGAATTGAAACCTGGTAAAGGTGGAGAATTGGTACGTGCTGCTGGAGCTTCTGCTCAAGTATTGGGTTCTGAAGGTAAATATGTACTTGTTCGTCTTCAATCAGGCGAAGTTCGTATGATTCTTGGAACTTGCCGTGCTACAGTTGGTGTTGTCGGAAACGAACAACATGGACTTGTAAACCTTGGTAAAGCGGGACGTAACCGCTGGAAAGGTGTTCGCCCTACAGTTCGTGGTTCTGTAATGAACCCGAATGATCACCCACACGGTGGTGGTGAAGGTAAGGCACCAGTTGGACGTAAAGCGCCATCTACTCCTTGGGGTAAACCTGCGCTTGGTCTTAAAACTCGTAACAAGAAAGCGAAATCTGACAAACTTATCGTTCGTCGTCGCAACCAAAAATAATCATAAGCAACTAGCTTACACTTTCCGCCAGCTCGGTAGCGCTGCATAGCAGCGCAAGCCGCTGTGGTACTAATTTTTAAAGGAGAAAATTACAAAATGGGACGTAGTCTTAAAAAAGGACCTTTCGTCGATGAGCATTTGATGAAAAAAGTTGAAGCTCAAGCAAACGACGAAAAGAAAAAAGTAATTAAAACTTGGTCACGTCGTTCAACGATCTTCCCAAGTTTCATCGGATACACTATCGCAGTTTATGATGGACGTAAACATGTACCTGTTTACATCCAAGAAGACATGGTAGGTCACAAGCTTGGTGAATTTGCACCAACTCGTACTTACAAAGGTCACGCGGCAGACGACAAGAAGACACGTAGAAAATAAGGAGAACATAAATGGCAGAAATTACTTCAGCTAAAGCAATGGCTCGTACAGTGCGTGTTTCACCTCGTAAATCACGTCTTGTTCTTGACAACATCCGTGGTAAAAGCGTAGCCGATGCCATCGCTATTTTAACATTCACACCAAACAAAGCTGCAGGGATCATCCTTAAAGTGTTGAACTCAGCAGTAGCAAACGCTGAAAACAACTTTGGTTTGGAAAAAGCTAACTTGGTAGTATCTGAAGCATTCGCAAATGAAGGACCAACAATGAAACGTTTCCGTCCACGTGCGAAAGGTTCAGCTTCACCAATCAACAAACGTACAGCTCACATCACAGTAGCTGTTGCAGAAAAATAAGGAGGTAAACTCGTGGGTCAAAAAGTACATCCAATTGGTATGCGTGTTGGTATCATCCGTGATTGGGATGCCAAATGGTATGCTGAAAAAGAATACGCGGATTACCTTCATGAAGATCTTGCAATCCGTAAATTCATTCAAAAAGAATTGGCTGACGCAGCCGTTTCAACTATTGAAATCGAACGCGCAGTAAACAAAGTTAACGTTTCTCTTCACACTGCTAAACCAGGTATGGTTATCGGTAAAGGTGGAGCAAACGTTGATGCACTTCGTGCAGCTCTTAACAAATTGACTGGTAAACAAGTACACATCAACATCATTGAGATCAAACGTCCTGACTTGGATGCTCACCTTGTTGGTGAAGGAATTGCTCGTCAATTGGAACAACGTGTTGCTTTCCGTCGTGCACAAAAACAAGCAATCCAACGTGCTATGCGTGCTGGAGCTAAAGGAATCAAAACTCAAGTATCAGGTCGTTTGAACGGTGCAGATATTGCCCGTGCAGAAGGATACTCTGAAGGAACTGTTCCACTCCATACACTTCGCGCTGATATCGATTACGCTTGGGAAGAAGCAGACACTACTTACGGTAAACTTGGTGTTAAAGTATGGATCTACCGTGGTGAAGTTCTTCCAGCTCGTAAAGACGCTAAAGGAGGTAAATAACCAATGTTAGTACCTAAACGTGTAAAACACCGTCGCGAATTCCGTGGTAAAATGCGCGGTGAAGCAAAAGGTGGAAAAGAAGTAGCATTCGGTGAATACGGTCTTCAAGCTACAACTAGCCACTGGATCACAAACCGTCAAATCGAAGCTGCTCGTATCGCAATGACTCGTTACATGAAACGTGGTGGTAAAGTTTGGATTAAGATTTTCCCACACAAATCATACACCGCTAAAGCTATCGGGGTACGTATGGGATCTGGTAAAGGGGCTCCTGAAGGTTGGGTAGCACCAGTTAAACGTGGTAAAGTGATGTTCGAAATCGCTGGTGTATCTGAAGAGATCGCACGCGAAGCGCTTCGTCTTGCTAGCCACAAATTGCCAGTTAAAACTAAATTTGTGAAACGTGAAGCAGAATAAGGAGAGGTCATGAAACTTACAGAAGTAAAAGAATTTGTTAAAGAACTTCGTGGTCTTTCTCAAGAAGAACTCGCGAAGCGTGAAAATGAATTGAAGAAAGAATTGTTTGAACTTCGTTTCCAAGCGGCTGCTGGTCAATTGGAACAAACTGGACGTTTGAAAGAAGTGAAAAAACAAATCGCTCGTATCAAAACTGTTCAATCAGAAGCTAAATAATAGACTAGGGAAGGAGAATTTCAATGGAACGCAATAATCGTAAAGTTCTTGTTGGACGTGTTGTGTCTGACAAAATGGACAAAACAATCACAGTTGTAGTTGAAACTAAACGTAACCACCCAGTCTATGGTAAACGTATCAACTATTCTAAAAAATACAAAGCTCATGATGAAAACAATGTTGCTAAAGAAGGCGATATCGTTCGTATCATGGAAACTCGTCCGCTTTCAGCTACAAAACGCTTCCGTCTTGTAGAAGTCGTTGAAGAAGCGGTCATCATCTAATCATACCTGAAAGGAGAAAACGTAAATGATTCAAACAGAAACTCGTTTGAAAGTCGCTGACAACAGTGGCGCACGCGAAATCTTGACAATCAAAGTTCTTGGTGGTTCAAAACGTAAATTCGCGAGCATCGGTGATGTAATCGTTGCATCTGTAAAACAAGCTACTCCTGGTGGTGCGGTTAAGAAAGGTGACGTTGTAAAAGCTGTTATCGTTCGTACTAAATCAGGTGCTCGTCGTAAAGATGGTTCATACATCAAGTTTGACGAAAATGCAGCAGTGATCATCCGTGACGACAAAACTCCTCGCGGAACTCGTATCTTTGGCCCAGTTGCACGTGAATTGCGTGACGGTGGTTTCATGAAGATCGTATCACTTGCTCCAGAAGTACTTTAATCAATAAAAAACAAACACAGTCCCCTGGCTTAGCCAGGGTGCCCATCGGGCGTAAGAATAAAAGGAGAATAAAATGTTTGTAAAAAAAGGCGACAAAGTTCGCGTTATCGCTGGTAAAGACAAAGGCGTAGAAGCTGTTGTTCTTACTGCTCTTCCAAAAGTAAATAAAGTTGTTGTAGAAGGTGTAAACATCATCAAGAAACACCAACGTCCAAATAACGAAAACCCTCAAGGCGCAATCGTTGAAAAAGAAGCTCCAATCCATGCTTCTAACGTTCAAGTTTTGGACAAAAACGGTGTTGCTGGACGTGTTGGCTACAAATTTGTAGACGGCAAAAAAGTTCGCTACAACAAAAAATCAGGCGAAGTGCTTGACTAATCACGAAGGAAAGGAGAAGTATAATGGCTAATCGTTTAAAAGAAAAATACCTTAATGAAGTAGTACCATCATTGACTGAACAGTTCAACTATTCATCAGTTATGGCTGTGCCAAAAGTTGATAAAATCGTTTTGAACATGGGTGTTGGTGATGCAGTATCAAATGCTAAAAACCTTGAAAAAGCTGCTGAAGAGCTTGCTTTGATCTCAGGTCAAAAACCATTGATCACTAAGGCTAAAAAATCAATCGCCGGCTTCCGTCTTCGTGAAGGTGTTGCGATCGGTGCAAAAGTTACCCTTCGTGGTGAACGCATGTACGAATTCTTGGATAAATTGGTAACTGTTTCACTTCCACGTGTACGTGACTTCCATGGTGTTCCAACAAAATCATTTGATGGACGCGGGAACTACACACTTGGTGTGAAAGAACAATTGATCTTCCCAGAAATCAACTTTGATGATGTTGATAAAACTCGTGGTTTGGATATCGTAATCGTAACTACAGCGAACACAGACGAAGAATCACGTGCATTGCTTACTGGCCTCGGTATGCCGTTTGCAAAATAATATAGGAGGTAAAACTAATGGCTAAAAAATCTATGATTGCTAAGAACAAACGCCCAGCGAAGTTCTCTACTCAAGCATACACTCGCTGTGAACGTTGTGGACGTCCACACTCAGTTTACCGCAAGTTTAAACTTTGCCGTGTTTGCTTCCGTGAATTGGCATACAAAGGTCAAATCCCAGGTGTAACAAAAGCATCTTGGTAATTTAAGATATCAAGGGCGTTAAAACTCCAAGTGAAAATAGGAAACTTGACGAAGAAACTTTAGTTTCTAGGAAAGTTTATCTTTTTCACACAGAGTTTAGCCCGGGTTCAGTTGGGCTTGCCAATTTGAACACGAGCTACAGCTTTGGCAAAAAAGACCAATTTTCTTTGGAGCATCGCTCCTGTATCAAATTGCCTATTTTTGCTCTCGCTGTTACGCTCTCTGTATCATGTATTAACTAGCAAGTGCAACTTGCAAACTACTAGTAAGAGGAGAAATTATAATGGTTATGACTGACCCAATCGCAGACTTCCTTACACGTATTCGTAACGCTAACCAAGCAAAACACGAAGTACTTGAAGTACCTGCATCAAACATCAAAAAAGGAATTGCTGAAATCCTTAAACGCGAAGGTTTTGTAAAAAACGTTGAATTCATCGAAGATGACAAACAAGGCATCATCCGTGTATTCTTGAAATACGGACAAAACGGTGAAAAAGTTATCACAAACTTGAAACGTGTATCTAAACCAGGTTTGCGTGTTTACAAAAAACGTGAAGATCTTCCAAAAGTTCTTAACGGACTTGGAATTGCTATCCTCTCAACTTCTGAAGGTCTGCTTACTGATAAAGAAGCACGCCAAAAGAATGTTGGTGGAGAAGTTATCGCTTACGTTTGGTAATATTTAGCTCCCAATTTCGTTGTGACTCTTCGTTATTGTCTCTTGTCTAACCCAAAGTTATGTCTGCGAGACAATGCCTCGATTCACTTAGAAATTGAGACCTAAACATTAACTTTTAAATCAAAAAGATTTAAACCCCGTGAAAACTGGCCCGCAAAGGCCTGACAATTTAACAGGAGAATAAAAAACATGTCACGTATTGGTAATAAAGTTATCGTGTTGCCTGCTGGTGTTGAACTCACTAACAATGACAACGTTGTAACTGTAAAAGGACCTAAAGGAGAACTTACTCGTGAGTTCTCAAAAGATATTGAAATCCGTGTGGAAGGTACTGAAGTAACACTTCACCGTCCAAACGATTCAAAAGAAATGAAAACAATCCACGGAACAACTCGTGCCCTTTTGAACAACATGGTTACTGGTGTATCAGAAGGATTCAAGAAAGAACTTGAAATGCGCGGGGTTGGATACCGTGCACAACTTCAAGGATCAAAACTTGTTTTGGCTGTTGGTAAATCACACCCAGACGAAGTTGAAGCTCCGGAAGGAATTACTTTTGAACTTCCAAACCCAACAACAATCGTTGTTAGCGGAATTTCAAAAGAAGTAGTTGGTCAAACAGCTGCTTACGTACGTAGCCTTCGTTCACCAGAACCTTATAAAGGTAAAGGGATCCGTTACGTTGGTGAATTCGTTCGCCGTAAGGAAGGTAAAACAGGTAAATAATGTAGTTTGGTTGTTTTTCAACCAATCTTCATCTTACCAACTCAGTGCTTAGCACATGATTTTAAAATTAAGAGGTGAAAATTGTGATTTCGAAACCAGATAAAAATAAAATCCGTCAAAAACGCCACCGTCGCGTTCGCGGAAAACTCTCTGGAACTGCTGATCGCCCACGTTTGAACGTATTCCGTTCTAATACAGGCATCTACGCTCAAGTAATTGATGACGTAGCGGGTGTAACGCTCGCAAGCGCTTCAACTCTTGACAAAGAAGTTTCAAAAGGAACTAAAACTGAACAAGCCGTTGTTGTCGGCAAACTTGTTGCTGAACGTGCAGTTGCTAAAGGTATTTCTGAAGTGGTGTTCGACCGCGGTGGATATCTATATCACGGACGTGTTAAAGCTTTGGCTGATGCAGCTCGTGAAAACGGATTGAAATTCTAATAGGAGGACACTAGAAAATGGCATTTAAAGATAATGCAGTTGAACTTGAAGAACGCGTAGTTGCCATCAACCGTGTAACAAAAGTTGTTAAAGGTGGACGTCGTCTTCGTTTCGCAGCTCTTGTAGTTGTTGGTGACCGTAATGGCCGTGTTGGATTTGGTACTGGTAAAGCTCAAGAAGTTCCAGAAGCAATCCGTAAGGCTGTTGAAGATGCTAAGAAAAACTTGATTGAAGTTCCTATGGTTGGAACAACAATTCCACACGAAGTAACATCAGTATTTGGTGGAGCTCGCGTATTGTTGAAACCAGCTATCGAAGGGGCTGGAGTTGCTGCAGGTGGTGCAGTTCGTGCCGTTGTTGAATTGGCAGGAATCGCAGATGTGACATCAAAATCACTTGGATCAAACACTCCAATCAACATCGTTCGTGCGACTGTTAATGGTTTGGCACAATTGAAACGTGCTGATGAAGTTGCTGCTCTTCGTGGTATTCCAGTTTCTGACTTGGCTTAAGAAAGGAGATTCAAATGGCTCAAATTAAAATTACTTTGACTAAGTCTCCAATCGGACGCATCCCGTCACAACGTAAAACTGTTGTAGCACTTGGACTTGGCAAATTGAACAGCTCAGTCATCAAAGAAGATAATCCTGCAGTCCGTGGTATGATTACTGCAGTATCTCACTTGGTAACTGTTGAAGAAGTTAAGTAATTAAACTTAATTATAAGTGTTTTAGGGGTTATGAGATTTATTCTCAGCCCCTAAAACTAAATTTATTCGTATAGGCGAGTTTGTAGTTGGGACACCTTTTCCTGATTACATGCGTTAGCAATTTACAAAAGAGGAGAAAATATATAATGAAACTTCATGAATTACAACCTGCTACAGGTTCACGTAAAGTCCGCAACCGTGTTGGTCGTGGTACATCATCTGGTAATGGTAAAACTTCTGGCCGTGGTCAAAAAGGTCAAAAAGCTCGTAGCGGTGGCGGTGTTCGTCTTGGTTTTGAAGGTGGACAAACTCCATTGTTCCGTCGTCTTCCAAAACGTGGATTTACAAACATCAATGCTAAAGAGTATGCTATTGTGAACCTTGATCAATTGAACGCCTTTGAAGATGGTGCTGAAGTAACTCCAGTAGTACTTGTAGAATCAGGAATTGTAAAAGCTGAAAAATCAGGTATCAAAATTCTTGGTAACGGAGAATTGACTAAAAAATTAACTGTGAAAGCAGCAAAATTCTCCAAATCAGCTGAAGAAGCTATCACTGCTAAAGGTGGTTCAGTTGAAGTCATCTAAGTGAGGTGACCTATGTTTTTTAAATTATTAAAAGATGCGTTTAAGGTAAAACAAGTACGATCAAAGATTTTATTTACGATTTTTATCATTCTTGTTTTCCGCATTGGAACCACGATTACGGTGCCAGGTGTAAATGCGAAAATTCTGAACAACCTTCAAGATGTGTCCTTCTTGAACATGCTCAGTTTAGTTTCGGGAAATGCTATGAGGAACTTCTCGGTTTTCGCTCTAGGGGTTAGCCCATACATCACAGCTTCGATCGTCGTGCAACTTTTGCAGATGGATCTGTTACCTAAGTTTGTTGAATGGGGCAAACAAGGGGAAGTTGGTCGAAGAAAGCTCAATCAAGCGACACGCTATATTTCTTTGGTTTTGGCCTTTGTCCAATCCATTGGGATTACAGCCACCTTCCACACCTTGTCTCAGGCGAAATTAGTCGCTACTCCAAATGCCAAAACTTATCTGTTAATCGGTGCGATTCTGACGACCGGTTCCATGATTGTCACTTGGCTTGGAGAACAAATTACAGATAAAGGGTACGGAAATGGTGTTTCAATGATTATCTTTGCAGGGATTGTGTCATCAATTCCTGAGATGATTAAAGAAATCTATGAAAATGCATTTGTGAACGTTCGCTCTGGTCAAATGACCAATTCCCTCATTTTTGTTGGAGTTTTAATTCTTGCAGTTATGGTTATCGTTTACTTTACAACCTTTGTAGAGCAAGCACAATACAAGATTCCAGTCCAATATACAAAGATTGCTCAAGGAGCTCCATCAAGTTCTTACCTTCCTTTGAAAGTGAACCCAGCAGGAGTTATTCCTGTCATCTTCGCTAGTTCGATTACAGCAGCGCCTGCTGCAATTTTCCAAGTGATTAGCGCTATGGGTTACAATGCAGGATGGGTGAAAACAGCTCAAGCCATGTTGGCAACAAATACACCAACTGGTGTAGCGATGTACGCCTTATTGATCATTCTCTTCACCTTCTTCTACACGTTTGTTCAGATTAATCCTGAAAAAACGGCAGAAAACCTTCAAAAGAGTGGCGCCTATATTCCGGGCGTTCGCCCTGGTAAGGGAACAGAAGAGTTCATGTCTCGTTTGCTACGTCGTTTAGCAAGTGTGGGATCAGTATTCCTTGGCTTTATTACCATTATTCCAATCCTAGCTCGAGATTTATTTGGTTTGACAGACGCTGTTGCTCTTGGAGGAACTAGTTTGTTAATCATTATTTCAACAGGTATTGAGGGAATGAAACAATTAGAAGGCTACTTATTAAAACGTAAGTATGTCGGATTTATGGACACAACAACAGAATAGATTAAGGTTGACTTTGTCAGCCTTCTATTTTGTTTTTAAATGGAAATAGGAATTAATTCCTGCTTCCATTTAAAAACAAAATAAGGAGAATTCATCATGAATCTTTTAATAATGGGGTTGCCTGGAGCGGGTAAAGGAACTCAAGCAGCTAAAATCGTTGAAGAGTTTCACGTAGCGCACATCTCTACTGGCGATATGTTCCGAGCAGCGATGGCTAACCAAACTGAAATGGGTGTACTTGCAAAGTCATACATTGATAAAGGTGAGTTGGTACCAGATGAAGTTACCAATGGGATTGTCAAAGAACGCCTTGCTCAAGATGATATCAAAGAAACAGGTTTCCTTTTGGATGGGTATCCACGTACAATTGAACAAGCTCATGCTTTGGATCAAACTTTATCAGATCTTGGCATCACATTGGAAGGTGTCATTAACATCGAAGTAAATCCAGAAAGTTTGTTAGAACGCTTGAGTGGCCGTTTCATCTGTCGTACTTGTGGTGCAACTTACCACAAAGTATTTAATCCAACAAAAGTTGAGGGAACTTGTGATAACTGTCAAGGTCATGATTTCTACCAACGTGAAGATGATAAACCAGAAACGGTTAAACGTCGTTTGGATGTCAATATTGCACAAGGAGAACCTATCATTGAGTTTTATCGTTCAAAAGGACTCGTACATGACATCCAAGGAAACCAAGATATCAATGATGTATTTTCAGACATTGAAAAAGTCTTGTCCAATTTGAAATAAAAGCGTTTTTCATGCTTGCAATATTGGACAACTAGTGTTACAATTAGTTAGTCTGACTTATAATTGTTACCTCTGTGCTCAGAGGAATGAATCGAAATTTATGGAGGTACTTTTGCGTGGCAAAAGACGATGTGATTGAAGTAGAAGGTAAAGTAGTTGATACTATGCCGAATGCTATGTTTACGGTTGAACTTGAAAATGGACATCAGATTTTAGCAACAGTTTCTGGTAAAATTCGTAAAAACTATATTCGTATTTTAGCGGGAGATCGTGTTACAGTGGAAATGAGTCCGTACGATTTGACACGTGGACGTATCACATACCGCTTTAAATAATCGAAAAACTTGGAGGGATAAAAATGAAAGTAAGACCATCGGTCAAACCAATTTGCGAATACTGTAAAGTAATTCGTCGTAATGGTCGTGTTATGGTAATTTGCCCAGCAAATCCAAAACACAAACAACGTCAAGGATAAAATAGAAAGGAGAAAACATGGCTCGTATTGCTGGAGTTGACATTCCAAATGACAAACGTGTAGTAATTTCATTGACTTATGTGTACGGTATCGGACTTCCAACATCTAAGAAGATCCTTGCTGCTGCAGGTGTTTCTGAAGATATTCGTGTTCGTGATCTTACACCAGATCAAGAAGATGCTATCCGTCGTGAAGTTGACGCAATCAAAGTTGAAGGTGACCTTCGTCGTGAAGTAAACTTGAACATCAAACGTTTGATGGAAATCGGTTCATACCGTGGTATCCGTCACCGTCGTGGACTTCCAGTTCGTGGACAAAACACTAAAAACAATGCTCGCACTCGTAAAGGTAAAGCTGTTGCGATTGCAGGTAAGAAAAAATAAAATAAAATAAGGAGGTAAAAATCTTGGCTAAACCAACACGTAAACGTCGTGTGAAAAAGAATATCGAATCTGGTATTGCTCATATTCACGCTACATTTAACAACACAATTGTTATGATTACTGATGTGCATGGTAACGCAATCGCTTGGTCATCTGCAGGTGCACTTGGATTTAAAGGTTCTCGTAAATCTACACCATTTGCTGCTCAAATGGCATCAGAAGCTGCTGCAAAAGCTGCTCAAGAACACGGACTTAAATCTGTTGAAGTAACTGTTAAAGGTCCTGGTTCAGGTCGTGAGTCTGCTATTCGTGCACTTGCTGCTGCTGGTCTTGAAGTAACTGCAATCCGCGATGTAACTCCTGTACCACACAATGGTGCTCGTCCTCCAAAACGTCGCCGTGTATAATCATCAACAATTACACAGCTTTTCGTTTAAGAGGGAGTATAGCAAATGATTGAGTTTGAAAAACCAAATATAACAAAAATTGATGAAAACAAAGATTATGGCGTGTTTGTCGTAGAACCACTTGAACGTGGTTATGGTACAACACTTGGAAACTCACTTCGTCGTGTACTTCTGGCTTCACTTCCAGGTGCAGCTGTCACTTCAATCAACATTGAAGGTGTACTCCACGAATTTGATACCGTTCCAGGAGTCCGTGAAGACGTTATGCAAATTATTCTTAACGTTAAAGGAATCGCCGTTAAATCTTACGTCCAAGACGAAAAGATTATTGAACTTGATGTAGAAGGACCTGCAGAAGTAACTGCTGGAGATATTCTTACTGATAGTGACATCGAAATTGTAAACCCTGATCATTATCTATTTACAATCGGAGAAGGAGCATCTTTGAAAGCAACGCTTACTGTAAACAGTGGACGTGGCTATGTTCCAGCTGATCAAAACAAAAAAGATGATGCACCAGTGGGAACACTTGCTGTAGATTCAATCTATACGCCAGTGACAAAAGTCAATTACCAAGTTGAACCAGCTCGCGTTGGTAGCAACGATGGATTTGACAAGCTAACCCTTGAAATTTTGACAAATGGGACAATTATTCCAGAAGATGCCTTAGGTTTGTCTGCCCGTATTTTGACAGAACACCTAAATCTATTCACAAACTTAACTGAAATTGCTATTGCGACAGATGTTATGAAGGAAGTAGATACAACTTCTGATGATCGCATTTTAGAACGTACGATCGAAGAATTAGATCTTTCAGTTCGTTCATATAACTGTTTGAAACGTGCTGGCATTAATACTGTTTACGATTTGACTGAAAAATCAGAAGCAGAAATGATGAAAGTTCGTAACTTGGGACGTAAGAGTCTAGAAGAAGTTAAAATCAAACTTGCCGACTTAGGCCTTGGGTTAAAAAACGATAAATAGAGGAGGAATACATGGCTTACCGTAAACTAGGACGCACTAGCTCACAACGTAAAGCGATGCTTCGCGATTTGACTACAGATCTTATCATCAATGAAGCAATTGTAACAACTGAAGCACGTGCGAAAGAAATCCGTAAATCAGTTGAAAAAATGATTACTTTGGGTAAACGTGGTGATTTGCATGCACGTCGTCAAGCTGCTGCATTCGTACGTAACGAAGTTGCATCACAAAACTTTGATGAAGAAACAGGTAAATACTCAGAAACAACTGCACTTCAAAAATTGTTCTCTGAATTAGCACCTCGTTATGCTGAGCGCAATGGTGGATATACTCGTATCCTTAAAACTGAACCACGTCGTGGTGATGCTGCGCCAATGGCTATCATCGAATTGGTATAATATCATCAATTTTGTTGAGTGTTATGATGATGGAATACACTGTTATTCTTAGTCTAGCTCTGGTCTACCGCTGGGGATTTTCCCCAGCGGGAACACTCATCATATTGAATGAATGGTAGACGCTTGTTTACGAAATTGCTTTAACTTAAAACAATTTCGTAAGCAGGCGTTTTGTCTTGCTTTTCATGATGAGTAGTCGAGAATAGCAAAAAATGATATAATGGAACCCATATCTCCAATTGAAGAAAAAAGGATTTAATGACAAAACAACAAGCAATTAAATTACTAAAAGAGAAGTACCTTAGTAAAATGAAAGAGGATTCGGAACTCTTTGTCGGAGTTGAATTAGAGTTTCCGATTGTAGAAACAAATGGAAATAAAACAAATATAGAGGTGACGAAAAATCTTTTTCGAACCTTAGCAAACTTATCAGATTTTGAAGTCGAAAAAAGGGATGACGATCAAAATCCAATTCAATTGGTTCACTGCTCTTCTAAAGATCGTATTCTATTCGAGTTGAGTTACAATACAATTGAATTTGCATTTGAGAGAGCTCATTCTATAGATGAGGTAGCCAAACGTTTTGAGGCCTATTTGAAGATCATTCAACCGATTTTGCAAGAAAATAATCACGAAATTCAAGGGCATGGAATCCATCCTCTATGGAAAGAAAATGATAATAGCCCGGTGAAAATCGAACGATACAAGATGTTAATGGCTTTCCTTGCAATGAATGGTACAGGGATGAAAACACACCCCTATCCTTCGTACGGAGCATTTATATGCGGAAACCAAGTTCAATTGGATGTAAGGCGCGATAACTATATTCGCATCATTAATGCATTTAATAAAATTGAAGCAGCAAAAGCATATTTGTTTTCTAACTCAGAATTTTCATCAGAGGCTTGGGATACAAAAATTGCAAGAGATATCTTTTGGGAAGAATCCTTACATGGTTATTATAGGGAGAATGTAGGAATTTTTCCTAAGGACTACCAAAGCGAAGAAGAGTTTTTTAATAATCTTGCTAGAACGGCTATTTTTACAGTAACTAGAGAAGGTAAATCTTATTATTTTAAACCAATTCGAGTGGAGGACTATCTAGATCAAAAAGAAATTATAGCCTATACGACTGATGGAAAAGAGAAAAACATTAACCCTGTAAAAGAAGACCTAAAACAACATCGAAGTTACCAATTTCAAGATCTAACCGCCCGTGGTACAGTGGAATTTAGAAGTGTTTGTACACAACCATTAGAAACAACCTTTGCCCCGATAGCATTTGAGCTAGGCTTATTTGTACAGTTAGAAAAACTAGAAAACTATTTAGAACATTGTTCATTCTTAAGAAATGAAAAACAGGACTATAGGAACCTCAGAAAGAAATATTCAAAGAAAATTCTAAGCAAAAAAGAAAAAGAAAAAATAAAAACCTTTTCAAAGGAACTTCTAGAAATATCTAAGTCAGGATTGCTTGAAAGAGGCTATGAAGAGGAAAAATATTTAATCATTGATAAAGAATTAGACTAAGAGAAAAGCCTTTATTGTAGGCTTTTTTCGATTTTTTTAAAAAAATCTTAAAAAAAATAAAATTTTTTTAAAAAAAGTGTTGACAGTAAGAGTAGGTCATGATATACTAATATAGTTGTCGCGAGAGAGCGACAAAGACCTTTGAAAACTGAACAAGACGAACCAATGTGCAGGGCACTACAACTGAAGTTGTAGTAACTGAACAATAAAAAACAATAAA
>NZ_JAQFJJ010000013.1:0-59881 GCF_030440005.1 Streptococcus sp. SP1 | reverse complement strand
GCTCCTGGGTTCGCTGCTTCTACTGCGGCTTTAACGGCATCTTTTTCTGGTTGAGTTAAGGCTGTTGTATCTTGAACTGGTGTCTTAGTCGTTGGAGCTTTAACACCTTTAGAATCAGCTTCTTTAACTGTTTGAGAACCTGTAAGAGTTGCTGTTGTACCATCTGGGAACGTTACGGTTGTGTCACCATTCGCTGATACTTCCGCTTGTGCTCCTGGGTTCGCTGCTTCTACTGCGGCTTTAACGGCATCTTTTTCTGGTTGAGTTAAGGCTGTTGTATCTTGAACTGGTGTCTTAGTCGTTGGAGCTTTAACACCTTTAGAATCAGCTTCTTTAAATACATACTTCAGTAACTGTCCACCACTTCTAAGTGTTACAGTATTGGCTCCCGAGTTATATGTTTCTGCTTTATCAGAATTAACTTCCTTAAGCGTATATCCTTTTGCTTTTATTTTCGTAATAGCTTTTTGTACTGCTTCGATATTACTCAAATTAACAACTTGATCTCTATCTCCTGGGATCGCACTACTTGCTGCGAGCTCATTACCCGCTTCATCATAAAAGGCTACTTGTACAATTTGTGGTGCAGTAAACTCAAATTTTTCAATTTGTACACGTTGCAAGTTGGTACCAGAACCTGTACTTCCTAAGAATGACAAAGCATAAGTTGCATTTGAGTTGTTAAGAGCAGTCTTAGCATTTGGTGCAATGGTTGAAGCATTTGCAGTCTTCAAATTAGTTGACCATTTTTCAGAACCGTAAGTTACAATAAACTCTTTTGTTTGACCTTTATATTCGATTTTAAAGTCTACCCATTGACCATTTGGACTTGGATTTAATACTTTCGCATCACCTATAGTCGTTACTCTTCCTGCAGCATTTGATGAGTAGAAGGCACCAAAAGCATTACTTCTCCATGCATTACCACCATATTTAGGGTCAGCTGGCGCATTGTCGCTAGCATTTGGAGTACTTGTATTATGCCATGAGTCAAGTTTGAAACCGAAGGCGTTTTTAATAGTACCCATACCGATGGAAGCACCAGATTGACCAATAGTATCTACATTCCCTGTATGGAAAACGAAACCGACTCCATCTCCACCATCTCGACCATTTACTTTATGTCCTTCATATTTATCACCAATGTCTACCTTACCAGTAAAGGTAAAGTCTTCCTTAGGATCGATTTTGAAACGAAGGTAAGCACTACCAACTTGACCAGATACATCATCTGTTAATTTAATCGTACCAGACGTTTCATCATAATTTGCCGTACCACCTTCTTTAAAGAAACTATCAAAGTTATCTTTCGTTACTGTAACACGATCAAGTCTTGTTTCATCCACTGCACGTGATGTGCCCTCAGAAAGTGATCGCCTATTTCTTACTCTAGTAGTAGTTGTTGCTTCTGTAGTTACTCCAGACGCCTCCTCAGTAGTCACTGTAGCAACTTCTTTAACACTTGCTATAGCTTGTGTCAAACGTTCAACACTTTGATTAACTTCTGCTTGGCTTGCAGTTCCGTTAGCAACTAATGCTTCTGCTTCTGCAATTGTTGCTGCTACTTCAGCTTTAACTGAAGCTTCTTGACCATCCAAGTTTTTAGCTTTTGCTTGTGCCAAAACAACCTCTAATTTAGTTTTATCAACTAAAGGTAATGACGGTACTGTCTCAGCTCCTGTTGAAGCTGTCGTTGCTGAAGTAGCTGTACTCGTTTCAGTTGATGTAGTCACTGCCGGAGCCACATAGGTAGTTGAATTCCCAGTGGCTTCCGATGAAGTAGGTACTGTAGCTTCAGCCTTATCTTCAACACTATCAGCTTTAACTGTTGGAGCAGCTAAAGTAGCCCCAATCGCAAAGACAAGCGAACAACCAAACAAGAAATGCTTCCCTTTTTTAATCATCCGCCAGTTTTTTTGTTGTGCATTCTTTCGATTAAAATACATCAAACAATCTCCTTTTTTTATATTCCACTTATTTTAACAAATATCACTACATATGTCTAATTATTTGTACTTATAAAAATTGGCTCTATAATTTCTGTAGTGGATAAAACTACCATATAAATTACGGACCCTATTTTGCTGTAGAAAAAGGTCAAAAATAAGAGGCTGGGACAAAAGTCCTAGCCTCTCAATTGTTTTTGGTTTGTCGAGCAAGACGCAGTGGTTGAGTGGGCTCTACTACGCTGATTTCATCAGCTTTTACAGCCCTACTCAACTGTGCGGAGGTGGGACAACGAAATCGAATTCTAACGAATTACCGATTTCTGTCCCACTCTCTCCTTAATAATTGCATAATACCCTTCAACCGAAATTTGGTTGGGCAATCAATTATTCATTTTCATCTCTTTTGCGTTTTGCAAGACCTGCTAAACCTACTAAACCAAGTGCAGCACCTAACAGAGTTACTGTGCTTGCATCAGTCACACCTGTTTCTGGTAAAGCTGGTGCTTTTGGAGCATCAGGTGTTGCTGGTTTTGTTGGTTCTGGCTTCACTGGTTCTGGTTTAACCGGATCTGGTTTCACTGGATCTGGTTTCACTGGATCTGGTTGAGGAGTTGGGACAGCTTTCTTTCTATACAAGACAGTTGTCACAAAATCTTTGCTTTCAGCTGTTAAACCAGTGATGGCATCCACCACCAGTGGACTTGCTTCATAACCTTCAATAACAGGAGATGTTACTGCATCAAAAGTTGTGTCTCCATTATCTGCAACCCAAGAAGTAGCACTAAGGACTTCATTGGTTGCTGGATTTACCATCACCACACGACGGAAAGTTACTTGGTCTGTATGATCTGGAGCCAGAGTTTCTCCCGTAATAGCATCTTTATAGTGAATAGTTTCATTAACTACTTTGGTTTCTTGACGAGGGACAGCTTGAAGTTCCAAAAGAATGGTGGTGTTGCGACCAATCGCATCTGGATCTGTTGGATTATTTGGATCTACAGTTCCTGCAGTTGCATCGTACCCATAGACTGTTTGGCCTTCTTTGATCTTGTAACCAGCTGGGATTGCAGGAAGTTCAGTCGCAGCAGCTCTTGTCGGATTAGATGTATCATTACTATAGATAACTTCTGACAGTACTTTCCCATTTCGATCTACTAATTGAATATGACCCAGTTTGTTATAATGAACACCGTAATGCAAGTCACCAACATGGTCTCCATCTGTAACTGATGATGGGATACTTTCTTTATCTGCGTAATATCCAGGGAGAACTTTTGTAGGTACTGGTTTATACTCGTAAGTATCACCGGAACTAGTTTCAGGTACATCTGCTAAGGCACGACGTGAACGTGTCCGCGGTGCTACACTTTCCAAACTTGCTACCTCTGTATGAGATACAGGAGCGTCTACCAAGGAGCGACGCGAGCGTGTCCGCACTGTAGCTCTTGCCAAACTTGCTACTTCTGTATGAGATACAGGAGCGTCTGCCAAGGAACGACGTGAGCGTGCTCGTGAGGCATTTGGCTCATTATCTGAAATTGGAGTTGCACTAACAAACTTCCAACGTTGTGCAGACATTTCTCCTGTTACCAAGTTGACAAGGACAATCCGCTCGAAGACCACTCGTTCACGGACTGGTTTCGGTACTTTTACACCATCATTTCCTTCCACATAGTAAGTTACTGTACGTGTTCCAATAGCCCGACGATTTTGGATCTTATCGACGTTCTTCGGCCAATTTGGTGTATTTGGATCTGTTGGATCGTAAGGAGTATCAGGAGTTGGGTCTGGATCCTCTGGCCCCACTGGTACCACACGTTCACGTACAACTACCGTGAATTCTTGATCCACTGATGCATCAAAGTCGAAGTTCTTGCTTGAAGCACTTGTGAAGCCATCACTTACCAACTCGTAACCTTTACGATGGAGTTCGTTAATCTTATCAGTAGTGGTGTAGGCAATCACTTCACCCGATTTACCATTAACAGTATCACGAGCTACCTCTACATTACCTTTTTCATTGATATACTTGATGATCGCTTTTTGTGCATCTTTGACATAGGTTACAACTTCTATAGTATCTGCAGCTCCGGCTTGTACTCCTGACACAGCTGGCACAACCAATTTATCTGCTGTATAACCCTTAATCACTGGTGATGTAACAGCATCAAAGGTGTCATCTGTTGTTGTCCAAGGACGGTAATCAATGTGACCGGTTACCAAGTTGACATAGGAGAAGCGTTTGAAGTGAAGTGTTTCTGACACATCTTCTTTCGCTTTTGAGCCATCTTCGTAGACATATTTCACAGTACGAGTGACATCATCTTTGTTAACAACGTCTTTAACTGGATCTGGCCATTTTGGTGTATCTGGATCGTTTGGATCAACTGGTTTGTCTGGGGTTGGAGTTGGTTTGTCTGGATCGATTGGTTCGATACGTTCACGAAGAACAACGGTGAATTCTTGATCCACTGATGCATCGAAGTCGAAGTTCTTGCTTGAAGCACTTGTAAAGCCATCACTTACCAATTCATAACCTTGGCGTTTGTATGATGAAATCTTAGCCGCTGTGCTGTAGTCAATTGCTTCACCGGATTTACCAGCAACTGCATCACGACTCAACTCTACATTGCCTTTTTCATTGACATACTTGATGATCGCTTTTTGTGCATCTTTAACGTAGGTTACAACTTCTACAGTATCTGCAGCTCCGGCTTGTACACCTGACACAGCTGGCACAACCAATTTATCTGCTGTATAACCCTTAATCACTGGTGATGTAACAGCATCAAAGGTGTCATCTGTTGTTGTCCAAGGACGGTAATCAATGTGACCGGTTACCAAGTTGACATAGGAGAAGCGTTTGAAGTGAAGTGTTTCTGACACATCTTCTTTCGCTTTTGAGCCATCTTCGTAGACATATTTCACAGTACGAGTGACATCATCTTTGTTAACAACGTCTTTAACTGGATCTGGCCATTTTGGTGTATCTGGATCGTTTGGATCAACTGGTTTGTCTGGGGTTGGAGTTGGTTTGTCTGGATCGATTGGTTCGATACGTTCACGAAGAACAACGGTGAATTCTTGATCCACTGATGCATCGAAGTCGAAGTTCTTGCTTGAAGCACTTGTAAAGCCATCACTTACCAATTCATAACCTTGGCGTTTGTATGATGAAATCTTAGCCGCTGTGCTGTAGTCAATTGCTTCACCGGATTTACCAGCAACTGCATCACGACTCAACTCTACATTGCCTTTTTCATTGACATACTTGATGATCGCTTTTTGTGCATCTTTAACGTAGGTTACAACTTCTACAGTATCTGCAGCTCCGGCTTGTACACCTGACACAGCTGGCACAACCAATTTATCTGCTGTGTAACCTTTAATCACTGGTGATGTAACGGCATCAAAGGTATTATCTGTTGTTGTCCAAGGGCGGTAATCAATGTGACCTGTTACCAAGTTGACATAGGAGAAGCGCTTGAAGTGAAGCGTTTCAGTAACATCATTCTTCGCTTTTGAGCCATCTTCGTAGACATATTTCACAGTACGAGTGACATCATCTTTGTTAACAATGTCTTTGACTGGATCTGGCCATTTTGGTGTATCTGGATCTTTTGGATCAACTGGTTTGTCTGGGGTTGGAGTTGGTTTGTCTGGATCGATTGGTTCGATACGTTCACGAAGAACGACGGTAAATTCTTGATCCACTGATGCATCGAAGTCGAAGTTCTTGCTTGAAGCACTTGTGAAGCCATCATTCACTAATTCATAACCTTGACGTTTGTATGATGAAATCTTAGCTGCTGTGCTGTAGTCAATTGCTTCACCGGATTTACCAGCAACTGCATCACGACTCAACTCAACATTGCCTTTTTCATTGACATACTTGATGATCGCTTTTTGTGCATCTTTAACATAGGTTACAACTTCTACAGTATCTGCAGCTCCGGCTTGTACTCCTGACACAGCTGGGACAACCAATTTATCTGCTGTGTAACCTGGGATCACTGGTGATGTAACGGCATCAAAGGTGTCATCTGTTGTTGTCCAAGGACGGTAATCAATGTGACCTGTTACCAAGTTGACATAAGCGAAGCGTTTGAAGTGAAGTGTTTCTGACACATCTTCTTTCGCTTTTGAGCCATCTTCGTAGATATATTTCACAGTACGAGTGACATCATCTTTGTTAACAATGTCTTTGACTGGATCTGGCCATTTTGGTGTATCTGGATCGTTTGGATCAACTGGTTTGTCTGGAGTTGGAGTTGGTTTGTCTGGATCGATTGGTTCGATACGTTCACGAAGAACAACGGTGAATTCTTGGTCAAATGCTGTATCAAAGTCAAAGTTCTTGTTTGAAGCACTTGTGAAGCCATCACTTACCAATTCGTAACCTTGACGTTTGTATGATGAAATCTTAGTTGCTGTACTATAGTTGATAGCATCACCTGATTTACCAAGAACCTCATCACGACTCAACTCAACATTGCCTTTTTCATTGACATATTTGACGATCGCTTTTTGTGCATCTTTGACGTAGGTTACAGTTTCTTCAATATCAGGCGCAGTAGGTTCAACCCCTGTTACAGCAGGGATCATATTTTTATCAGCCGTATATCCTTTGATAGTTGGTGTAAGCACAGAGTCAAATGTTCGATCATTTGAAGTCCATTGACGATATTCTACATGACCTGTTACCAAGTTAACATAAGCGAAACGTTTAAAGTAAAGTGTTTCAGTAACATCGTCCTTCGCTTTTGAACCATCTTCATAAACATAATGGATTGTCCGAGTTACAGTTTCTTTATTGACAATATCCTTGACTGGATCTGGCCATTTTGGTGTATCTGGATCGTTTGGATCAACTGGTTTGTCTGGGGTTGGGGTTGGTTTATCTGGATCGATTGGTTCGATACGTTCACGAAGCGTTACGACAAATTCTTGATCCACTGATGCATCAAAGTCAAAGTTCTTATTGACAGAATTTGTGAAACCATCATTCACCAATTCATAACCTTGGCGTTTGTATGATGAAATCTTAGCTGCTGTGCTGTAGTCAATTGCTTCACCGGATTTACCAGCAACTGCATCACGACTCAACTCAACATTGCCTTTTTCATTAACATACTTGATGATTGCTTTTTGTGCATCTTTAACGTAGGTTACAACTTCTACAGTATCTGCAGTTCCAGCTTGTACACCTGACACAGCTGGCACAACCAATTTATCTGCTGTGTAACCTTTAATCACTGGTGATGTAACGGCATCAAAGGTGTCATCTGTTGTTGTCCAAGGACGGTAATCAATGTGACCTGTTACCAAGTTGACATAGGAGAAGCGTTTGAAGTGAAGTGTTTCAGTAACATCATTCTTCGCTTTTGAGCCATCTTCGTAGACATATTTCACAGTACGAGTGACATCATCTTTGTTAACAACGTCTTTGACTGGATCTGGCCATTTTGGTGTATCTGGATCTTTTGGATCAACTGGTTTGTCTGGGGTTGGAGTTGGTTTGTCTGGATCGATTGGTTCGATACGTTCACGAAAAACAACGGTGAATTCTTGATCCACTGATGCATCGAAGTCGAAGTTCTTGCTTGAAGCACTTGTGAAGCCATCGCTTACCAATTCGTAACCTTGACGTTTGTATGATGAAATCTTAGCTGCTGTGCTGTAGTCAATTGCTTCACCGGATTTACCAGCAACTGCATCACGACTCAACTCTACATTGCCTTTTTCATTGACATACTTGATGATTGCTTTTTGTGCATCTTTAACGTAGGTTACAACTTCTACAGTATCTGCAGCTCCGGCTTGTACACCTGACACAGCTGGCACAACCAATTTATCTGCTGTGTAACCTTTAATCACTGGTGATGTAACGGCATCAAAGGTGTCATCTGTTGTTGTCCAAGGACGGTAATCAATGTGACCTGTTACCAAGTTGACATAAGCGAAGCGTTTGAAGCGAAGTGTTTCTGACACATCTTCTTTCGCTTTTGAGCCATCTTCGTAGACATATTTCACAGTACGAGTGACATCATCTTTGTTAACAACGTCTTTGACTGGATCTGGCCATTTTGGTGTATCTGGATCTTTTGGATCGACCGGCTGATCTGGAGTTGGAGTTGGTTTGTCTGGATCGATTGGTTCGATACGTTCACGAAGAACGACAGTAAATTCTTGATCCACTGATGCATCGAAGTCGAAGTTCTTATTAGCTGCATCATAGAAACCATCGCTTACTAATTCAAAACCACGACGACGATAGGAGCTCACTTTTTCGTTTGTGCTATAATCAATCGCTTCACCGGATTTACCGACTACTTCATCACGGCTCAATTCTACATTGCCATTTTCGTTCACATATTTGATGATCGCTTTTTGAGCTTGTTTTACAATGACAATTTTTGTATCTCTACCGATCGCATCTAAGTCATCTTTTTGGTTTGGATTCACCGTTTGGCGCGCCGCATCATAACCATACACATTTTGACCCGGTTTCACTTCCCAGCCAGTTGGGGCAGTAGGAACTTTTGTAAACCAGGCACGAGTTGGATCTGATGGATCATTCTCATATTGTTTGTGTGCTACATCAGCCTGGTTTGTAGCAATTTCTCCCGTCGGGGTGATATAGTTTCCTTGCTCATCAACCAATACAACTGATCCGAGTTTCTTGTACCATACTGCGAAGTTGAAATCTTCCAAATGATCTGGATCGACTACTAGGGCCTCAATACTGGCTTTATCTGCATAAAATCCAGGAAGGATTGGTGTCATGACCTTCTTAAACTCATAATCTGGATTTTCTGACGTTCCAGCCCCCGCTTCACGGAAGCTACTACGTCTATTGTAGTTACGACGTCTTGCAATATACGCTTCCAATGAAGAACGATATTGTTCTTGAGCTTCTTTTGAAAATGCAATATTAAAACCGCCGTCAGGATTTTCTGTAGCATTCTTAAGATCAAGACCAGGAACTTTTTTATCTACATCCAATTGCTCTTTCTTAAGATCAACTGGTTTATCTTCAGATTTTTTATCGGTAGAATCTGCTTTTTTCTCAGCTTCCTTCACTTCTGACTCTTCAGATTTCACTTCAGTTTCAGGTGCTTTTACTTCTGATACTGTTTCTTCCGTTTTCGCTTCGTTCTTGCTATCCTTGGCATTTTCTTTCACTTCTGCCTGAGAAGCTTGTTCTTTAGCAGGTGTTTCTGTTTTTGCTTCTACCTTTGGTGCTTCCGCTTTTTCAGTAGATACCAAAGCCGCATTAGCAGAATAAGTAGGTGCTTCTTGCGTAGATGCTTCTTGAGCAGAAACTGCCGACACCTTTGGTGCTTCTTGAGTCGAAGTCACAGGTGCTTTTGAGGCATCATCAATTTTCACTTCTGTATCTGCTGAAGCAATAGTTGTCCCTGCTAAAACTGATCCAATCAAAACAGAAGCAACACCTATAGAGTATTTCCGAATTGAAAATCGTTGTTTCCTATCAAAATTCATTTTTTTCTCCTTTTTTTCAAATTGAGTATTGGCTGTGCTAGCTTTTTAAAACTGCACAACCAATCCTCCTTGATGTTTCCTAAACTTTTGGTGGACGACGCGAGCTTCTACCACGTGTCAACACTGGTTTCGCAACATAAACATGCTTATTCGCAGTAACAGGTGCTTTACGAGACGGACCAACCACTGTCCGTTTTTCAACAGCTGGTGATTCACTTGGTACAAGTGGTGCTGGACTCTCAACAGCTTTTGTCTCTGTCGGCTTCACAACTTTAGTCGGAGCCGGTGAAACAACCTTCGGACTAACACTTGCTTTTTCAGGCGCTGGAGTTGCTACAACCTCTGAAACTTCTAGTTTTGAAGTGGTAGGTGCGCTTGAAGGTGCTACAGAATGAGCATTAGCTTTCAAACTTCTTACACTTGGTTTAGGTGCAACCGCATGAGGGCGAGATACTTCAGACGAAGAATTCCCAACAGGTTGAACCGGCCCCTCCTCATTCACAACTTTACCAATACGCCAATTAGAGTAATCGATATGTCCTGTCACTAAGTTGACATAAGCTGTTCTTTCGAATGTCACCTTGCGAATAATCGTCTTAAAGACTTCTTTTCCACTCTCTTCTTCTCTGAAGCGGATTGTTTGCGTCGCTGTACGTTCCAGCTCTTTCATATCCTTGACTTCTTTTGGCCAACTAGCTGGATCCTCTGGAGTTACTGGAATACCTGGAACTGGTTTCGGATCTTGTGGTGTTACCGGTTCAATCCGTTCTTCAAGAGTAACGACAAATTCTTGGTCAACAGACACATTTGTATCATAATGCTTGTCCGTAGCATTCGTAAAGCCATCTTCAAGAAGTCGATAACCTGCTTTCTTATAAGCAGTAATTCTATCAGCAGTACTGTACTCAATCAGAGCTCCACCACGGCCTTCCATCTCATCTTTTGCAAGTTCGATATTTGAAGTGACGTTAACATATTTAACACTTGCTTTTTGCTTATCTTGCTTATAAACGACAACTGTCTCATAATTCGTCAATTGGACATTGTCTACAATGTTCCGCCAATATGTTTCTGAGACTGTGCGACGACCACCTTGAGTCACAACAACATCATCTTTAATATTTGCAGGATTAAATGTCACCGTTACACGGCTAGCTTTCGTTCCCACTGCCAAACCTGGTACGTTCGTAGATAGAATTTCAGCTTTATAGCCTTCAACTTCAGGCGAGACAACAGTATCATAGGTTGCCTTACTATTTGTAGTACCCGCAAGTTGCCAGCCAGTGTCTCCAATGCCATCCCCATCAATATCACGGACGATATATTCTGTCTTACCATAGGCAGCTAAGAATTCATCCCCATTCGCTACGCTGGAACTCTTCAGCACCTTCTTGAATTGATCTTGATCAATTGCAACTTCTAATAGACGTTTCCAATCCGATGTTTGAACAACAACTTTTGGTTTTCCACTTGCATCTAATACAGGTGAACCATCTTCGTAAACGTAACGAATCGTATTTGTATGAGTCGCATGTGGATTAATACTTGTTCCATTTGATACCCAGATATTTTGGCGGTTTGCTGTGACTGGATCAATTCCATATGTCTTATCCGTTGCAAGAACCCCACCTGAAGAAGAACCTGTTTGAACAGAGGTGGATGAGCTAGGATTGATTTCTGGTTTTCCACCAGGTTTAAAGCCGGCAATACTCATTGCCCCACCTTGGATATCTGTCCAAACTGAACTCATCCTGTTTTTGCTCACAACATCTCGACCATCACGGTTCAGTGAGTATACTGTATAAGTACCAGCACCACGGTTTACACGAGTACCAGTTGGTCCATTAAATTCAATATGGTTACCAGATTCTCTTGAACCATTGGAAATATAAAGAATGTTACCATGGCCAATTTGTTCTGGATTGTTTCCTTGGGCAATTCCAAATGGAAGCTTACCTGTAATCTCTCCAGCCGAGCGTCCTTCAGAATTTGTGTAACGCATAAAGGAAACATAGAGTGGATTATTGAATTGGAAGACTACATTCGTACTTGCACCAAGTGGCACCGAAATGAGCTCTGCATAATAGTCCGTATTATCATCGCGAACGTCAACAATTGAACCTTTATTCGCTTGGAATAACGGCTGATCTTTCCGACCATGTTTTGAATCCAAGTTGATGACATCATCCCAAGGATTGGCTCCACGATTATCCATTTGAACACGGAAAGTTGCATAATCATCTACTAAAATAGAGCCATTTTCATTCAAACCAATATAGTTGTAGGCATTGTAACTTCCTGAAGGTCCTCCACCACTCTTAGGACCTTTTCCTACAGAGTGGAAGGTATTCGTTGATTTCTTACCAAATACAACACGTGAATTGTCTCCAAAATCAATAGCTGTTCCACGCCCCTTGTTTTCAAAACGAACGCGTGAGTTCTCTCCAGTTGTGAAGGTTGCGTTATTTCCAAAAACCAATCCATCACGACCAGTGAAATTGAAGCTTGCATGTTCTCCAATGGTAAGGCTACTCTTTCCATTTCGACGGAAGGCATTTCCTGTTCCGTAGCCTCCCCAACGGTCTAGGTGGGTTAAACCATCTGCTGGACGTTCCATTCCAAGTGAGATAGCCTGACCAATGCTTGTATTTAGAGTAAGTTTCGAATCTTTACCAGTTACGACCGTTCCTCCATGTTCCATGAAGATACCAGCATTATGGTAACGAGCACTTTCCGTTCCATTGTTCGTATTCATGTTAATAGTGAGGCTTGCTCCATCATTCACACGAACAGTTGAACCACCTGCAAGGTTGATACCGTCCCCTTGTGAAGAACGATTCAAGGTCAAACTCGCTCCGTCAGCAACTGTGACAGATTTAGCATCGTGAATATTTGCTTCACGTCGCAATACTGAGTGCCCAGCAGATCCAACATTCCGTTGCACATACTGAGTCTGACCGTTTGCAGAACGGTAGCTATCACTAACAGTCGAACTTGTTTCCCCTTTTACAATGACGTCGGTATTCCCGCCACCACCATAAAGGGAAGAACCTTGACTTTTTACATTTTCAAATGTAACGGTATTGGCACCTGTTGTTGAAGAAAGATCAACAGCACCTTTTGAGTTACCTGTAGCAAGTTGAAGATTCTTGAAGACCAAATTCCATGCACTTGAACCTGTAAACTTCAAGCTATTTGATAATAGATCCAAGCTTGCTTGATCATTTCGACCTTGGATAACTACATTACGGCCTTGTGAGTTGATCGCAACTGTACGGTCAACCGAATTCACACGACCATTATCAGTATTACCATTGTCTCCAGTCGCTACGACGTTTCCTGAAATGGTGATATTCTGAATAGAATTATCATTCAATGCAGAAACAAAACCATTCCAGTTTGAAACTACACGTGAAGTTACTTCACCACTATTACGAAAACCACTTGTACCTGTAGCTTCACGAGATACAGTTTCAGTTGGCTCAGCTGTAGCTTCCTTCCCTGCTTCTTTATCACCCTCATGTTGCGAATCAGTAGCTACAGAAGGTTGCACAACTGCTGCAACATTGTACGAAGTTGGTGCAGACGATTCCCCTGTGACCGGTTTTGAAAGAGCAATCTCTTTGTCCGATGTCGCTTCACTAGAAATTACATCTGAAGACGAGTCAGCAGGATTTTCAACTTCATCAGCCAAAACCGTCTGAGTACCAGCTGCAAACAAGGCCGTTCCCAACAATACGGAACAAACGCCAACAGAATATTTCCGAAGGGAAAACCTTTGGCGTCGATTGAATATATCCTTCATGTCCATAAAACTCCTTTTCATTTTGAAATTTAAGTATTTAAAACTCAAACTAATTCTAGCATAAATATCATGATATAATTCTATGTGTGACAACTTCTGTCAAAATCATATGGTTTTGACCATTTTTTCTAAAATTTGTTTAAAAATATAAAGTAAAAACCGAATGTTTTTAAAAAATTATAATTTTTAAGAACTATTGGTTCACTTTTTTAAACATGTATTTTATACTATCATAGATCTTTGTTTTTTTATTCCTACTATTTTTAATCCTCCTTCCATTTGCATTTCCATCTCCTCTACATTCGCTTTTTACCCATATCTTATAAGAACTTTCGACGATTATTTTAAACTTTCTACATTATTAGAAAATCAGATGAGAGATAAAACGATATCATTTTCCCACATTTCCTTCAGGAAAACTCTCCCTTTGGTCTATTTTCACTACATAGTAATTTATGAACATTCCAAACAAAATTTTCAAAAAACGATCTTTTTCCCATCAATTTCTCGTGTGCCATTTTTTTCACATATAAACCACAGTATTTTCGTTAAGTCCTTTCTCATCTTGTAATGAGCAGTGAATCATTTCTATCAAACTATGAGGAGAGTACTCATCTTTTGATAGCCTACAAAAATGCAACAACGGCCTTGTCCCTCTTAAAACGAGGAACAAGGCCGTTGCTCAATCTTTTATACATTCATTTTCTACTTGATAAAAGGTCCTTCCGTTATAGAACTTCGTGTGCGCATTACAATTCCTGTAATAAATAACGGAAGAGTTCTAAATTCCCTTCTTCTTCATTGACCAAGTATTCTGGATGCCATTGTAATCCCATAATCCGATGACCGTCTACTGCTTCAATGGCTTCGATGGTGTGATCACGCGGATCAAAGGCAGTTGCACGGAAATTTGGTGCAAGATCCTTGATACTTTGACGGTGCACAGAATTGATTCGACTAGCCCGACCAAAGAGCTGCTCCACCACACTGCCTTTTTTAGTCTCGATAGAATGGAAAGTCCCAAATGGAAGACCTTGCCAATGACCTTCGATCTCTTGGTTGAGTGTTCCTCCAAAAGCCACATTGATCAACTGAACCCCACGGCAGATTCCTAGAACCGGTTTGTTTTGGCGTACTGCTTCCTTCAGTAGGGCAAGCTCAAATTGATCCCGTTCGATATTGTAATCATCGCTCTCGATGGTTTTTTCTTCGCCATAGAGACTAGGATCGACATTTTGGCCTCCACTTAAGATCAATTTGTCAATCGTTTCAACATAGTCCTTAACCAAGGAAGGATCTCCCATCGGGATGACCATTGGAAGCCCACCCGCTTGACGGATCCCTTCCGCAAATTGACTAGACACGGAGGAATGAAGGTTTTTCCCTTCCGGGTCAACCGGACAGAGATTAGCGGATACTCCAACAATTGTTCTACACATATTCATTCCTCCTTCATTTTAACTACTACTTATCTTACCACCCATTAGTGATAGTGTCTAATATGTATTTTTTAAAACCGTGATAAATTTTATTTATCACCCTCACCTTCCTCACAAAACAATTGATGATCATACAAGTTTTTTTACCTATATTATGTTAAAATAGAGAGGAAAATAGAATCGTCCTTCAAGGCACACATTAGGCCGTTTCGAAGGCGCAAGCGCTAGATTCCTAGCCTTGTTGAAAAATAGACATAGAAATGGAAGATACAATGGAAAAACAAACCGTTGCAGTATTGGGTCCTGGTTCATGGGGAACAGCCCTTTCACAAGTCCTCAATGATAACGGCCATGAAGTCCGTCTCTGGGGAAATATCCAAGAACAAATCGATGAAATCAATACCGCTCATACCAATCAACGCTATTTTAAAGACATCGTTATTAGCGATCAAATTACCGCTACGACTGATCTGAAAGCTGCCTTGGACGGAGTAGACGCTATCCTTTTTGTAGTTCCTACAAAGGTGACCCGCTTGGTCGCAAAACAAGTCGCTGAAACACTAGATCACCCTGTAACAGTGATGCACGCTTCTAAAGGGCTAGAACCTGGTACACACGATCGGATTTCTCAAATCCTTGAAGAAGAAATTCCTGCTTCTCTTCGCAGTGAGGTAGTGGTCGTCTCTGGACCGAGTCATGCAGAGGAGACCATCGTACGGGATATCACCCTCATTACAGCAGCTTCAAAAGATTTAGAGGCTGCACGCTATGTTCAAGAACTCTTTAGCAATCACTACTTCCGCCTGTATACCAATACAGATGTCATCGGAGTGGAAACTGCTGGAGCCTTGAAAAATATCATCGCTGTCGGAGCTGGGGCCCTGCACGGTCTTGGTTATGGTGACAATGCCAAAGCAGCCATCATCACGCGCGGTCTCGCTGAAATCACGCGCCTTGGCGTTAAACTCGGAGCTAGCCCATTGACTTATAGCGGTTTATCTGGGGTCGGTGACTTGATCGTAACCGGAACTTCTGTTCACTCCCGTAACTGGCGAGCTGGGGATGCTCTCGGACGTGGGGGAAAATTAGAAGATATCGAAGCCAACATGGGCATGATTATTGAAGGGATCTCTACGACAAAAGTCGCCTATGAGCTGGCGCAAGAATTGGATGTCTATATGCCGATTACACAAGCTATTTACCAAGTCATCTATGAAGGAAAAGATATCCGCGAAGCCATTCACCACATGATGAGCAATGAATTTAAAGAAGAAAACGAGTGGAAATAAGTCAACCACCCTAACATCAATCCTACCTTTTAGAAAGGAAACTATATGACTAAAGTTAGAAAAGCAGTCATTCCTGCGGCTGGTTTGGGGACACGCTTCCTCCCGGCTACTAAAGCCTTGGCCAAGGAAATGTTGCCAATCGTTGACAAACCTACGATCCAATTTATCGTAGAAGAGGCTCTGAAATCTGGGATTGAGGAAATCCTTGTCGTAACAGGGAAGGCTAAACGTTCGATCGAAGACCATTTCGATTCTAACTTCGAATTAGAATACAATCTCGAGCAAAAAGGCAAGACTGACTTACTCAAGTTGGTCAATGATACAACAGCGATCAATCTTCACTTCATCCGCCAAAGTCACCCTCGAGGTTTAGGAGACGCGGTTCTTCAAGCGAAGGCCTTTGTTGGAAACGAGCCTTTTGTCGTCATGCTGGGAGATGACCTCATGGACATCACTAATGATGATGCCTTGCCACTTACCAAACAATTGATGAACGACTACGATGAAACCCATGCGTCAACTATCGCTGTGATGGAAGTCCCTCACGAAGAGGTTTCTTCTTACGGTGTGATCGCACCTCAAGGCGAAGGGATTAACGGTCTTTATAGCGTTGAAACTTTTGTCGAAAAACCAAACCCAGAGGATGCGCCAAGTAATCTCGCTATCATTGGACGCTACCTCTTAACTCCTGAGATCTTTGCGATCCTTGAAAATCAAGAACCAGGCGCTGGAAATGAAATTCAATTGACGGATGCGATTGACACGCTCAATAAAACACAGCGCGTCTTTGCTCGTGAATTCACTGGAGATCGCTATGACGTCGGTGATAAATTCGGCTTTATGAAAACTTCGATCGACTATGCCTTGAAACACCCTCAAGTCAAAGATGATCTCAAACAATATATTATCGAACTCGGAAAAGAATTAGAAGCGTCTGAAAAAACTGCAGACTAATCATTCACAAATCCAAAGAATACTAAAGAGACTGGCCAACAGATGTAAGGGTCTTGCTACCTTACAAACAGCCAATCTCTTTTTTGTTATAAAAAAGAAGCCGGACTTTTCGCCCAGCCTCTTCCATTAATAGGACTTCGTCTATTTAATTTTTCTAATCCTTATTTTTAAGGATGTACATTATATGAGTAGTTTGTATTTTGGAATGTACCAGCACTTGCTACATCATAAGAAGAACCAAAACGATTATTTTCATTGCCACCATTACCTGCAGATACAGCTTCAGATGGATCTTGAACCTTTTCTTCAGGTTTCACAAATGTTTCAACGCTTGTAGAAACATAAGATTCCTTATCTTTTGTAGCTGCATAACCAAAGCGGTTATTTGGATTGCCTTCCGCATTGACTTTTGTTTGAATTGGAAGTGGTTTTTTAGGTTCTACTACCGGATTGTTTGGATTCACTTCTGGTTTTGTTCCAGGATCCGGTTTTTCTGGTGTCACAGGATTTTCTGGATCTTTGTAATTATCTGGCAATGATGCACGATATGGGTCATCCTTGCGTCCAGCTTCAACTAAACGAGCATGCATGTCTGCTTCATAAGATTTGAAGTGTTCAAACATCTTCTTAGATAGTGCAAGAGCATTTGCTGTAACTTCATCTTCTACTGCTTTAGCAGCTTCTGGATTGTCTTTCAGAGCTTTATATTTCGCATCACTAGCTTCTTGTTCAATAATCAATTGTTTTTCCAATGCTTTCCAGTGATCTTGAACAGTTTTACCAAAGATATCTTGATTATTGATCGCCATGTTGTCAATATGCCATACTGTCCAATACCATGAATTCGGATCATAGGTAGCAGTTTGAGGTTTAAAAGCCTTATAGGTATCTTTTACATTTCCATAGAATGGAACATACGGAGTGTTCCGAGATGGTCCCATACCAAGCCATAAAGTACCACCAAATGATTTTGGAAGGTTTGGATTGATTTGGTAGACATGGGCATCGATGACGTTTTCATTTCCTAAAGCATACTTGTATTGGTCTTTCCGAACAGTATCGTTACTACCATTGTCTCCTTGTTTCTTGACACCAATTTGATCATCTGGTACAAAACGACCATTCAAATGTTCAAAACGGTTCCGTTGGAAAGCAAAAGCATCTTCCAAAGTAAATTTCTTGTTAGGATCTGTTGGTGAGCGGAAGAGTTCATACTCATCATCTTCATAGGTCACTTTCGATTTTGGATCCAAAAGAGTGATTCCTGCGTAAGTACGTGAACGGTCTCCTTCAGCATATTTTTCTGGTCCATAAGATTTAGCGATATGGAAGTTACCGTCTTTATCTGTCTTGTAGTTACCAGATTCTTTAGCTACTTTTTCGACATCTTTCGAAGCGATTACATTTTCCTTGTCATTCAAATCCACATGACCAAGGTAATAGGTATTTGCAAAGACTGCGTATTTGTCTTCTGGGACTTTAACAGCTACATATTGGTGACCAGAAAGAATTTCCATATACCAAGTTTCTTTTTGGTCTGCAAAAACGACAACATTCCCTTCTGCTGATCCTTTTTCTTCAATGACTTTAGCTAGGAATTCAACCCCTTCACGAGCAGACTTAACGCGCGGTAAAACCACGTCCAACATGGCAGCTTCTGGAATTCCGTTTTCTGTCAATGGGTCGGTCTTCAAGACTTTTTTGTTTGGAATTGCTGTAACAGTTGATGTCATAGAGACGCCGGCTTCGTTAAATCCGTGTTCACCAAAGGCACCGTTACTACCATCTCCACGAGCAGAGTCATAAGTCGCTGTGTATTTCATTTCACTAGCAGCATGTGGATAGGTAAAACCATTGGATTCGTCTTCCAGTTGATCCCCTTCCTTATAGTTCTTCGCATCAACAACCACAAAGTTTTTGTTGTGCTTTCCACCATTTGGATAGTAAGGGTAGTCTTCTGTCCGACCAAAGAGAGTGGTCCCATCCTTGGTCAATTGGCGACCAATGATAAAACCACAACAGGCTTGAACAGCTTGAATTGGTAGGAGTAAGAGTGTCATCGCTACCAATGAGAGTTTTAACAACCATTTTTTCATGGCAAATCTCCTTCATTTTTTGTACTCTTCTTAACATAAGAGTACATTTTTGATTTTTATACCTCCAGTCTACACCTTTTTCCAAGTTATTGCAAGCGCTTTCTAAAGTGAATTTTTATACCTATCTTAGGACTGACAAGCCATATACTCCCAAACTAGCTCACTATTTATTTGAATTTCTTAATTATGTTATTATAAAAACATAGAATTTATTATAATTCAATCAATTTTCTGTCAGTTTACAGTTTGACTACATTTTTTAGAAAAAAAAGGAGGCTGGGGCAAAAGTCCTAGCCTCTCAATTATTTTTGGATTGTCGAGCAAGACGCAGTGGTTGAGTGGGCTCTACTACGCTAATTTCATCAGCTTTTACTGCCCTACTCAACTGTGCGGAGGTGGGACGACGAAATCGAATTCTAACGAATTACCGATTTCTGTCCCACTCTCTCTTAAAATAGATTCAAGATTTTACCTAAGAAATAAAGTAAAAGCAAGAGATAAGATAGGGCTGCACTAATCTGATAGGTTCGGTTCATAAAACGAGCTTCCCCTCTTACTGGAAAGACATAGGCCAACATGATCCCAGCTACTAAGCCACCGATGTGCCCCGCCATGCTGATTCCTGGCATGAAGCTAAAGATCAAATTGACCACAATCAAGCTGGTATAGGACTGACTCAAGTGGCGAATATAGGGACTTTGGACAATAAAGCGCAGAGCACCAATGGTCCCAAACAGTCCAAAGAGGGCTGTAGAAGCTCCTGCTGCAATCACACCTGGCGTAAAAATAGCAACAAAGACATTGCCCATCATGCCTGATAAGAGATAAAGAGCTAAGAAAGCTTTCGATCCAAAGAGATCTTCTGCCAAACGTCCCAAATAATAGAGGGTGATCATATTGAGCACAAAATGTTCTAGGCCGATATGAACAAATGTAGCTGTTACTATTCGCCAAAATTGGCTAGGATCGACTTTCACCACCTCTCCAATAATCCCACCGCTATAGTAAACAGCAGCACCTGTTTGGTAGTCGCCTCCAAATCGGATAAACATGGAAAGAAAGACTGCCGTTGTGACGAGCAGCAAGAGGCTGGTCACAGGATAACGACGATCAAAGAGTAACTTCATAGACTAGCACCTCCTGAACTGCCTGATCAAAAGCAGCTGGCTGGAACTCCTTCTGCTGGATGGAATAAATCGTACTAACCGTTTTTCCAGCAAAATCTGCTAAAAAACGATCATAATAGCCACCACCATAGCCAATTCGGTAGCCTTTTGACTGGAAGACCAAGCCTGGTACATGGATCAGATCAATCTCTGACTTATCCACAAGCTTTCCTTTTTCATTGGGCTCCAGCAAACCAAAGCGTGTCTTTTCCAAAATGTCAGGATCGTATTCCACAAATTCCATCCGCCCTTGTGGATAGGTACGGGGAACACAGACGCGTTTTCCAAGTTGAAGAGCAGCTTGGATCAAGCCAGCTGTGGAAACTTCATGATCAAAAGACAGATAGGTCGCAAGGGTCTTTGCCTCCTGAAAAGCTGGTAGCTCCAAGAGGCGTTGAGTCAGCTCTTCATCTGCTTGAGTTTTCACGGATTCTGGCAACCGTTTCATGGCTGCTATAGTTTCTTTTCGTAGTGTTTTCTTCATACCTACTCCTTTTGTCTAGCTTTTATTGTATCATTTTTTAGGAAAGATCCGAACAGTTTTTATAAAACAAAGAAAAAATCCAACTCCAGATGGAGTTGAATCATTCATTTATTGGTTAGCCTTCATTTTCAAAAATTTACCAATGTTTTCCACAGCAAAGGGAAGGGCTGCTTCATTTGGGCTCATCTTCGGATGGTGCAGGGCATAAGGGGTATCAATCCCCAACCAGAACATGACACCCGGGACCTTACTCAAGAGAAAGCCGAAGTCTTCTCCTGTCATCGCAGGCAGAATATCAATCAGGTTCACGTCTTCCTCAGCTGTGAAAAAGTCCATGAGTTCTTTGGCCAATTCTGGTTGATTTTCCACAGGCAGGTAGCCCCCTTGCTTGAGTTCCAGGTCCAATTTCACATCAAAGGCTGCTGCAACTCCTTCTGCAATAGCTTTGACCCGTTTTTGAGTCAAAAGGTTCATCTCCATGGTCAAGGTCCGAATGGTCCCATGAAGGAAGGCTGTCTCAGCAATCACATTATTGGTTGTTCCTGCATGCATGGAACCAAAGGTCACCACAGCACCTTCAATCGGATCAACATTTCGACTCACGACCGATTGGACTTGGGTAATGAAGTAAGAGGCTGCTACAAGAGCGTCATTGGCCTCATGTGGAAAGGCAGCATGTCCTCCCTTACCTGTAAAGGTAATCTTGACTTCACAGGTACCCGCAAAAAGGGTACCCGTATTGGTCGCAATGTCCCCCACCTTCAAATCAGGGCGTACATGCAGACCATAAAATTCATCAGGGAGCCAGTCGCCAAAAGCATTGTCCTTATACATGAGCATCCCACCAGCCTCATTTTCTTCAGCTGGTTGGAATAAAAAGAGAAGGTTATTTTTGGGTTGTACTTGGACCAGTTGATCCAAAAGTCCAAGGGCTGTCGTCATGTGCATATCATGACCACAAGCATGCATCCGTCCTTCGTGCTTAGAGGCAAAATCAAGGCCCGTTTGTTCCACAATAGGTAAGCCATCGATATCCGTCCGCCAGCCGATCGTTTTTTCAGGTGCAGCCCCATGGAGATAAACCAGGATCCCGGTCCGCCAAGTCCGTTGCTCTACAAAGTCCTTGCCCGCTGTGATCTCTGCGATTCGCTCTAAGAGGTAGGCTTGGGTTTCAAATTCTTCCAAGCCAATTTCAGGGATTTGGTGCAAATCCCGTCTGATTTTGATTAAATCCAATGTCATAGTCGTCTTCTTTCTATTAGAATAGAGGCCTTGCGGCCTCTACCATTCCTATCTTACAAATTACGCAAGGCGTCTTCCAACGCTGTTTTTTGTTGTGTTTTTTCGTCGATTTCCTTGATGATGCGAGCTGGGACACCCGCTACGACCACATTTTCAGGAACATCTTGAGTAACGATAGCTCCAGCGGCAACGACGGATCCGTTTCCTACTTGAACCCCTTCAATCACAACTGCATTGGCACCGACCAAGACATTGTCACCGATCCGAACAGGCTCAGCAGAAGCTGGCTCAATAACACCCGCAAGAACGGCACCTGCACCGATGTGGCTGTTTTTACCAACAGTAGCACGACCACCAAGGATAGCCCCCATATCAATCATAGTTCCTGCACCGATTTCAGCGCCAATATTGATGACAGCACCCATCATAACAACCGCATTGTCTTCGATGGTCACTTGGTCACGAATAATAGCACCTGGTTCGATACGCGCATTTAGATAGCGCTTATCCAGCAAGGGAACAGCTGAATTCCGGCCATCTTGTTCCACCACATAATCCTTGTTCTCTGTCAAGTTGGCAAGAAGGGGCTCGATATCTTTCCAGTCACCGAACAAAACATTGCCAAGCTTGGTAACAGAATCAGGAACAGCCGTTGCCAATTCCCCTTCAAAGGTTACTTTCACATTTGTTTTCTTTTCTGCATTTCCAATAAAAGCGATAATTTCTTGAGCAGACATTTTTTGTGCTGTCATAAGATTCTCCATTCATTTCAATTAAAGGTATCCATATTATATCACAAACCCAAAGAGATGAACACCTTGGCTATCGTTGAAACCGATGGCGATGTAAGCATTCTGAATTGGCTTCCTTTGAATGGACTCAGGGCTCTACTAGTTATCCTTCGCAAATAGACTCGTGTGTTCATTTCGAAATACACTCCATCTCTGTTTCCCATTGTCATTCACTTTCTGTTATTTTAGCACCAGTTTACTTCCCTTTTTCTTCAATTCCATAACTACTTCTGGCTCTCCTGGCATTTGATAAGTCGCTTGAAAACCTTCTCCACCATCTAGAAGCTCGCCCCAAACCAAATGTTGGGGATTTCCTAGTTTCTTAATGAGCTGGGCGAATTCTGTACCTTTTTTTCCTTTTTCAATAGTGATTTCTTTCTTACTGGTTGCCTTCTCTTTTGCTTCTAATAAATTCGTCGCATCAACCATCGTTAAGCGATACCCCTGGTCTTTCTCTTGTTCAAACCACAGACTGACATTTTTCTTCTCTTGATCTGTCTGATTGGCTACATAGGTCAAAACGAGAACCGTTTTAGAGCTATTGGCTGTTTTAGTGTAACGAACTTTTTGAGCCTTTCCCCATTTAGTCACAACCGTTTCCAAGCGTGTCCCCGCTTGTCGGCTCTGTTTTAAACGAACCTTCAAATTCACCACAGCTTCGATCGTCCACTGAAACCGCTTGGCTTTTTGTTCGCCTGCCACCAGATTTTGGTAGTTTTTGGGCTGGAAACTGGTGAGGGTTCTATCTTCCTTGATATCAGTATCCTGTTCTTGCACCTGGATAGTCGAAATCGACAGTAAAAGACCTAAAACAAAACACAAAGAAGGTAGTAAGAGTTCTTTTCTGTTCTTTTTGATCCACTCTAGCATTCGCTTTACCCCTTCTTACTCAAACGATACTGGCCACTCTGATCACGCTCAAAAGTCAAAGATACCAATCCATCTGTCACCTGGTAAGACAGGGCCAAAAGGTGTTTATCCTGAGTTCGCGTTAAACTAAGTGAGTTAGGAAGCCCTGATTTTTTCAAGACTTCCTCTACCATTGTTCCTTTTTCCTTTTTCCCATCTAGTGTCTGATAGCCCGTAAAATCTGCCAACTTCAAATCCTTTTCCTTCTTGTAGAGAGACGAATGAGGGACAAATCCTTGAACTGCACTTAGATAAAAGACACCATCCTGCTCATGAAATTCTATTTTATAAGGATAGATTCCTTTCACAGGAGTCCCATAGCCTAGCTGGACTTGCGCTCCAAAACTCGTATCTTCTTGTGTAAAACTCGCTGCTTTTCCAATTTTTTTGACGAATGCAGATAAAGTCACCCAATTTTTTTGTGTCTTTCCTTCTCCCCATGCAAGATCCAGTGAAAGCAAATTTTCTAGATCCGGCTCTTTGGAAGAAGAAGCGACAAATCGCTGACTATTTTCTTTCATTTGAGACAAACTCAACAAGTGATCTTTTGGCAAGGTTTTCACTGGATGAATCATAAAAACCAAGCTAGCACCAACGACAAAAGCTAGCAAAGCACTTGCAAGTGTTTGGAGGATTTTCTTATGATCTCTGATCCACTTTTTAATTTCTTCCATCCTTTATGCTCTTTCTATTCAAACTCTTTCTATTGTATAGAAAATTAGCGTATTTGTCTCGTCTTATCCGAAAGAAAGAGGCCCTTGCCTCTTTCTTTTATTCATTGATTTAGTAGCTGTCTTTACTACTCAAGAGGAAATCTCCATTTTCTTGGCGAATAAAGGTCAAGTCCACATAGTCCCCATTTTTCTTTTGGAAGTCCATGAGCATTTCCACCTTGTCTGAATAATCAGATGAACTCACCGTCAGATTGACTGCATCACCGTATTTTTCTAAAAGCTCTTTGTAAGAGGTTCCTCCAGCACCGGTCTCACTATTTCCAACTTTGAATCCATCTGCAAAGTTATCCTCAACCGTAAGATTTTTCCCAAATTGATTAAATTCAAATTTGACAAGCTGTAATTGTTTTCCCTTCTTAGAGAAGGTCGCTTTAACCTCCTTATTATAAGAGTTATCATCCCAGAATAATTTCAATTCTCCACTATCAAATTGAACAGAACTAGCCTTTCCATAAGCGTCGACCATTTCCTCAGGAGTTTCCCCATCATCCTTTTCAGTCAAAAATTGAAGTTGCTCGATATCAGACTGCTCCCAGCTAAAATCGGCTTCCGCATCTTCTGCGGTCAACTGGTCCAAATCAATATTGGATGAAGAACCAGACTGGTTGCCTGACCAAGAAGTGTGCTTTCTAGATGGTGACGTGCTAGGGCTGGCATGACCAATCAAATAGCCACTGACTCCACCGATGAGGAGACCCACTAAAATCCCAAGGGCAAAACGAATCGCCTTCTTGTCCGCAGTATCCATTGGTTTTCCAACGGGAGGAAGAGGAGCTTGTGGAATAGGTGTCTCAGGAACAGGCACTGTTTGCGGACTAACTGGTTCAGATACTGTGTTTTGAGGAGCTTGTGGCGCAGGCTGGAAAAGAGGAGTCGGTTGGGGAGCAGCAACTACATCTGAATTTTCTCCAACAGTCGTTTCAGCCATCTTTGGAAGTTCCACCGTTTCTGAAATGGCTGCTTCCTTTAATTCCTCCTTACCATCTGTTGCCTCTACCTCTGGAGTTCCCTCAGATTCTGGAACCTTCAAGTCTTCGGCTTCTTCTTTTGGGACAAAAATTGGCGCAGCCACATCAAAATGAGGCGCTCCATCTAAGGGAGTATGTTTCATAAATTGTTCTTGATCTTTCTCGGACATTTCGAATTCTCCTTTTTATTCTTCTCTTCTACTATAACATAAAACCAAGCAGGGACCAACTCCTGTCTGGATAGACTAAAAAAGATCGGAGAGATATCCGACCTTTTAGAAGCTTATCTTAAAATTTCTTGCGAAGGGTAACAATGGCAAGTCCTGCAAGTGAGAGCAAGCCCAATGTTGCCAAAACAACACCTGTTTCTTGCCCAGTTTTTGGCAATAAGCGGCCAACTACAGATTTTCTTGAGTCGCTTGAATTTGAGGAAGAACTAGAAGAAGAGCTTGAGCTCGATGAAGAAGTCGAACTAGAAGAACTTGAAGATGAGCTACTTGAAGATGAGCTCGATGAACTACTTGAGCTTGAGGAAGAGCTTGAGCTTGAAGATGAACTACTTGAAGATGAGCTTGAACTTGAAGAAGGACCTGTTGTACTTGGTGAAGTCGTCGTTCCAGTTCCAGAATCTCTATAACCTACAATGAAATTACGATAAATCGGATTGGAACTTTCTAACGAACGAATAATCAAGTGCCCTCGTGCATTACGATCAACGACCACTGTCACTTCACCTTCCCCATTATCCAACTGTTCAAAACGACCATCATCCACTGTCGTTTGTCGAATGTAGAGTTTAATAATTCCAGATCTATACATTGATAGGTCCAAGTCGCTAAATTGGATCGTGCCATTTTCTGTATTCTGACCTTGAGCAACTGTCTCCTCTTCGCCACTCTCAGATTTGTAAATTAACGCAAATTGGTAGGCTCCTGCGTCATGCGCACTTTCTTTCTTGCCTTCACGCGCTCCCACTACATCGACACGACCTGTTTTCAATTTCAAAACAAGTTTATCAGACTCATAATCTTCATAAGACGGCTGTTGCACAAGATCGAGATTGCCATTTCTATATTCATAAATTGCAGCTTTCGTCGTAGCAGACACTGGATGGGCAATAGCCATTCCCCCAACTAAAGATGAAAGCAATAAAAATTTTGCAAGATTCTTTTTCATATTTTTATTCCCTTTTAGATCATTTTCATTTTTTTACATTTTATAATACGCCTAATCAAATGACAACTTTTAGAGTCAAATAATTTTTTATGTTAAATAATTTGAGTAAAATATCAGTGCTTCACTGGTTTTACTACATGAGAAAAAACGATTATATCAACGATCCTGTAGAAATAATCAACAAGCGATCCGAAATTTTAACTATGTAGTGTTTTTTTAAAACGAACCAAGAGGGAACTTTTTTAAATTTTGCTTTCAAAAAAACGACCTCTTGCGAGATCGTTTTGTCTATTGATTAAAGACGAGCGTTGAGTTCTGCTCCAAGTTCTTCAAATCCTGGTTTACCAAGAAGGGCAAACATATTTTTCTTGTAGGCTTCAACACCTGGTTGGTCAAATGGGTTGATCGCGTTCAAGTAACCTGAAAGGGCGATGGCCAATTCGAAGAAGTAGATGGCATAACCAAGAGTGAAGGCATCTTGCTCAGGAAGAGTCACGTACATGTTTGGTACATCACCGTCTGTGTGGGCAAGAAGAACACCGTCAGTTGCTTTTTTGTTTACGAAGTCAACGTCTTTGCCTTGGAGGTAACCAAGTCCATCAAGGTCTTCTTCCAATGTAGGGATGATCACGTTCTTACGTGGTTTGTCCACACGGACAACTGTTTCAAACATGATACGAGTTCCTTCTTGGATAAATTGACCCAATGAGTGCAAGTCTGTTGAGAAGTTAGCTGAAGTTGGGTAAATACCTTTTTGGTCTTTCCCTTCAGACTCACCAGCCAATTGTTTCCACCATTCTGAGAAGTATTGAAGTGATGGCTCGTAGTTTACCAAGATTTCAGTTGCATAACCTTTACGGTAAAGGATGTTACGAACAGCTGCGTATTGGTAAGCTTCGTTTTCAGAAAGTTTGTCTGAAGTGTAGTCTTTACGGGCTGCATTCGCACCTTCCATAAGGGCTTTGATATCAGCACCTGATGCAGCAATTGGAAGCAATCCAACTGCTGTCAAGACTGAGAAGCGTCCACCGATGTCATCTGGAACTACAAATGTTTCCCAACCGTTGGCATCTGCTTCAACCTTAACAGCACCTTTTTGGCGGTCAGTTGTAGCGTAGATCCGTTTGTTAGCTTCTTCTTGACCGTATTTCTTAACCAAGAGTTCTTTGAAGACACGGAAAGCGATCGCTGGTTCAGTTGTTGTACCAGATTTAGAAATCACGTTGACTGAGAAATCTTTATCTGCAACGTACTCTACCAAGTCAGCAAGGTAAGTAGATGAGATTGAGTTTCCAGCATAAAGGATTTGTGGAGCTTTGCGTTCTTCTTTTGTTTGCAAGTTTGCAAAGTGGTGGTTCAAGAAGTCAATGGCTGCTTTCGCACCAAGGTATGATCCACCGATACCGATCACGACCAAAACATCGCTGTCTGATTTGATTTGTTCAGCAGCTTTCAAGATGCGGTCAAATTCTTCGCGGTCGTAGTTTTCAGGAAGGTCCAACCAACCCAAGAAGTCGCTACCAGCACCAGTTCCTTTACGGATCAATTCGTCTGCTGCAGTCACTTGTGCTTGCATGTAGTCCACTTCATGTGGGGCAACAAATTTACCCAAAACTTTTGAGTAGTCAAATTTAATATGAGACATGTTATTCCTCCAAATTTTGTTCTTCTCTATGATATCGCTTTACACGGATTTAATCAAGGGAAACCAATCTATAAAACGTTTTCATTTGCTAATTTTTTTATTTTCACAAATCAAGCAACGACGCAATAGCAATCGTTTGCATATTTGCACTATTTTTGGCTAGAAAATAAAAAAAAGAAGCTTCTCACGGAACTCTATTTTTTCTCTTTTATTCTTTGGATATCAAAGTCATTTCTACATGACTCTGGTGAGCAATAGCCCTCACGTCGCTTCGCTCCTCAGGGTCAATATCTCTAAACTCATCTGCGACTTGCAGGCTTGTTTCGTTAAGAGCATTCATAGGTTTACAGCTTTTTCCCTAACGGGAAAAACTGCATCCATTGCTCTAGGATTCATCTACGCCTTGCAGGCTAATTTCATTTTACGCTATAGCCCTCACGTCGCTTCGCTCCTCAGGATCAATATCTCTAAGCTCGGTTGCGCCTTACAGGCTTAATTTATTTACGCTATAGCCCTCACGTCGCTTCGCTCCTCAGGATCAATATCTCTAAGCTCGGTTGCGCCTTACAGGCTTACCTCACTAAGAGCTATAGAAAAAAGAGCACACAGTTCACTTCGCTTAGGGCTGCTGGATTCCTCCCCTGACCCGCTTCACGCAGAACTGTTGCTCCGATAGGTATTATATCATAATTTGTTCGATTTGCAAAGGTCCGGTTTTTATTCTTTTGTTTCGGCCTTGGCTGCGAGCTTGGCTTGTTTTTTTCGTTCCCGACCTTGGCGGAAGAAGGTCTGCATGATGGCTGCACATTCTGCTTCCAAAATTCCTGTTTCCACTTCCACCCGGTGATTGAGGCGCTCATCTGTCAAAATGTCATAGAGGCTTCCTGCTCCACCGAACTTCTGATTGGTCGCTCCGTAGACTACCTGAGGAATCCGGGCTAGTCCAATGGCACCACTACACATAACACAGGGTTCAATGGTCACAAAAAGAGTCGTATCCAGCAAACGCCAGCTCTCTTCATGCTGATTGGCTTCTTCAATCGCCATCACCTCTGCATGCATAACCGCTCGCTGCAATTCCTCTCGCGCGTTGTGGCCACGTCCAATGATTTCACCGTCTTTGACAATGACACAGCCAATGGGTATTTCCTCATGGGCCAAGGCAATCTCCGCCTCCTTCAGGGCTTCCCTCATAAACATCGCTTTTTCCTCTATCGTGTAGTCCATCTCTTCCTTCTTCCTTTTAGTTTCTTTGTTCATTATACCATAGGCAGCTTACGACTCACAAAAAAAGCCGCCGATTGGGCGACTCTTATGGGAGATTATTATGAAAAAGTTTAGGAGGTTTAAACAAAGTTAGGAGGTCTTTGTTTATGCTTCTAGTATAGCTGGCCTATCTTAAATAAAGCTTAAGTTCTCTGAGTATTGATGATTTTGGAAATATCACCACTTAGAATCTCAAAAATATCTGACAAATTGCTGGCTTACTACTATCCGCTTTGTCGCAGAACCAACTATTGTGGCATCGCTCATCCTTTACGTAACTCAAGGATTTGGTCATAGCGCTCTTCTTCATCAATATGATGGGCTATTTCTAGTACCGTGATCGGCAAAGAAAAGATTAGGTCTCTAACCAGACGACTATTTTTTTCGTCCAAAGCTGATGTCACTTCGTCCGCTAATAAAATATCCTTCTCGCGTAAGAGAAAACGAGCCAACTCTAATCTGACACGCTGACCTCCTGAAATGTTTTCACCATTATTATGAATTTCTACATTCAAAATATCCTGAAATTCATCTATTAAGCCAACTCGGTCCAATACCTCCAATAATTCATGGTCCTGAAAAGGCTGACCAAAAGTTAGATTATAGCGGATAGTATCGTTAAACAGGAAGGGATGCTGGCTAATTAAACCGATATTCCCTTGGAAATGACTCGTTATTTGATTTCCATCATACTGAACGAAAATGTCACCCTCATCACATACTTCTTCTCCTAAAATCAAGCGAAAAAGAGTCGTCTTTCCAGACCCGCTCGGTCCTTTGATTAAGACCTTCTGACCTACTGAAATCGTCGCCGTCAAATCAGAAAAAAGCTGACGTTCAGCAAAACTTTTTGAAATATGATTTAAGCGCAACGATTCGAGATTTTCAACAAATTGATCCTTTGTCTCTTCGAAATCAGGTTCTTCCTCGATAATCTTAAACAGGCGGTTCGCAGTCGGCAAGGCACCTTGGAGATTGGCTGCACTGTACATCAGAGTTTGGATCGGTTCTACCAGCATCCCCGCAGCAACATACATAGAGATGAGGCTTGTAATAGAAATAGAATTTCCCTGTAAACTCAAATAAAAGCCTAAAGCAAGAGGAACAACCTGACTAAAAAAGACCATAAATCCATTAAAGAAAAAAATAATATTATGTGTGAAACAAAATCTTTGGATGGCTTTTTGATATTCTCCGTTTAAATCATTCACGCGCTCTTCATTCAGCCTCATGGCCTGATTAATCCGTAAGGTTTGGCTGCCTTGCATACTATCCGAGACAAGCCCATGTAATTTCGTTCTAAGCTTGGACCAGCTGTCTCCCGAATCTTGTAAACGACGATTCATGATGAACTGAGGAATAGGTCTCATAATCGTAAAAATGACAAAAATAAGTCCTAAGAGAAAATTTTGTGAAACAATATAAATGGCTGTAACAAGGGCGACAAATCCCCAACTCACCATAACATTTATATTTTCCAAATAATTATCGCCCACATATTCCATATCTTGAGTTAGCAGACTAACTTTTTCATCATTGGAAAATTTAGGATTCAATATGACTTTCTTAAATAAAAGGGCACGGACACTTTTGTTGATTTCTCTTCGGAATATATTGTGCGAATGGTTTGAAAACAGCATCAGACTATAAATAACAAGATAGACAGACAAACCAAATAAAACAAAATTGAGAATTTTTCCATAAGAAAGGCCGTCTTGATCTAACTTCAAGGCCTTCGTTAAAATCAGAGGTTGCGCCAACACCAAACCACTATTCACAATACGCCCTAAAAAAATAGGAAAAAGATACTTCTTATCAATGTACTTATAAATATTTCTCATAATTATCATCCATCAAAATAGAGGGCTAGCACAACTCTCTTCTCTAATTTATTTAAAATCGTGATTATTTACAATCACAATTATAGTTAAATACTCTAGGTTTAGCATTCATTTTGTCATCGAATTTGTTATTCACTTTAACCTTCATGATATCTTCCTTTCTAGTCCACATCTAAAATGTCATTATAAGATTTTGACAAAGCGAAAAGTGCTAAATTTTTACGAATTTTTTCCTTCACACTTTTACATAGATAGCGTGAATTTGTCTTCGTAATTCGCTTGGCCATCGGACAATAGCCAGATTTACAGATTAAAACAAATGGGCACTCTTTGCAACTTGCATCAAGCCGAATAACCCAATCATTCAGTTTACTGTAATTCACAAAACCTTTATTAATGTTACCGAAAATATTTTGAGGTTCATATAAAGCAACTGTACATGATTGAACAATTCCTCTTACATTAAACATAAAATGATTTTTTCGATTAGAATAGCAGGTATAATTATTATTCACTACAACTTCTGGGGAAGAGATATGATATCCTGAAGTTACAGCTAACTTAGATAATTCAAAACTTGCATCTTTATCCAGTAAAGTAACGCAGTAATTTATATCTCTATCTCCTTTGCCCCAATTTCCAATATTATGATAAGAAATCTTAAATCTGGAATCATCTTTGAAATAGATACCATCATGTGTTAAAAACTCTTTAACATTTTGATAGTTATCTTTACTTACATTAAAGCGAATCACACAAATAAAATCAAATTTACTTTCTTGCATTGCTTTCAAATTATCGAATATACGATTATACGACAACCCACCGTTTTGCAATACTCTCTGATTATTATGACTTTCTTCATCTCCATCCAAAGTTATCTGGTAACTAGTCACTTTAAATTTTTCATTCAAATATCGAAACTTATTCTTAGTCAATAAATAACCATTCGTAGTGATTGCACTTTGATAATGAATCTGATATTTCTCACATAAATCTATAAAAACAGGAGACAACCGCTTGATAGTTTTATATCCCAACAGTGGTTCTCCTCCAAACCAGCCTACTGACAAATACTTATACTTCCCGGACTGAAGTTTTTCTTTCAAAAATTGGACAATGGCATCTTCTGTCTCTGTTGACATAGCAATATTTTCAAATTTTTCATAACAATACTTACACCGAAAATTACAATCTCCATGTGTCAAAATTGTTAGTTCCAATAATTCAGCATCTGTATCGCTTATTTTAGATAGATACTTTTCGACCTCATACTCACCCTCACTTAAATATTTATTTTTATCAAGATAAGCATGAAACTCTTTCCTAATCACATCATTGCTGTCGACTACTCTATTCAATTCATTCGTAAGAAAAAATGAATGATTGGTTTTAGTATTAAAATACAACGTACCATCATCAGTACTATATTTTAATATATATCGTGACAAATTCATATTATCACCTCTTAATCTGTGTGACTTAACCTACAGTAAGTGTACACCGATAGAAATATTAAATAAAGCAATATTCAGCAGATTAGAAAAGTTCCAACTTTTAATATTTTGGAAAAGGTTATCCTATAAAAGCTGCAATTTCGCCAACTTCTTGAGCAATATAGGTGGCGCCGGCTTCTTCCAATTCTTCCCTGCTTCCAAAGCCATAAAGGACACCGATAGAATCAAGCTTTTGCGCTTGAGCGCCAAGCACATCGTGCTCCCTGTCTCCAATCATGATGGTATGCGCCAAATCTGTAATCCCATTTTGCTCCAAGGCATACTGGATAACATCGCTTTTTTTACTACGTTTTCTATCCATGGTCGCACCAGCGACAAAGTCAAAATAATCATACAAACCAAAGTGTTTGAGAATTTGAATGGAAAATTCTTCAGGCTTTGACGTAGCTACAATCAACTGTTTGCCAGCCTGCTTGAGAGAAGCCAGCAAGTCAGGAACGCCTAGATAGACCTCATTTTCATAAAGGCCTTTTTCGGAAAAATACTCATGATAGTAGTCAATGGCCTTTAAACATTCTTCCTTAGAAAATCCATAAAAGCGCTCAAAAGACTCCTGCAAGGGCGGACCGATGAAAACTCTCAATGCTTTCTTGTCTGGCACTTGAATCCCATATTTTCCTAAGGCATAGGCCACCGAGTTGGTAATCCCTAGTTCTGAATTGGTCAAGGTGCCGTCTAGGTCAAATAAAATCGTTTGATACATTTTTTCCTCTTTCTGCTTTCAAAAAGAGGCTGGGACAAAAGTCCTAGCCTCTCAATTGTCTTTGGATTGTCGAGCAAGACGCAGTGGTTGAGTGGGCTCTACTACGCTGATTTCATCAGCTTTTACAGCCCTACTCAACTGTGCGGAGGTGGGACGATGAAATCGAATTCTAACGAATGACCGATTTCTGTCCCACTCTCTTATCTTCATTTGCTTATAAACTAGACCACACACTTTCAAGGATATTGGTTTGGTCACGGTCTGGTCCGACTGAGAAGGTTGAAATGCGCACACCAACCAATTCACCGATTCGGCGCACATAGTTGCGGGCATTTTCTGGAAGCTCATCCAAGTGACGCACACCGGTAATGTCTTCTGACCAACCTGGTAATTCTTCATAGATTGGTTTGCAACGTTTGAGTTGCTCCAAGCTTGCTGGATAGTGATCAATGCGTTCTCCATCCAAGTCGTAGGCCACACAGATTTTCACCGTATCCAAGCCTGACAGAACGTCGATCGAGTTCAAGCTAAGGTTGGTAATTCCTGAGACACGACGGCTATGGCGCATAACAACTGAGTCAAACCAACCAACACGACGAGGACGACCAGTTGTTGTCCCATACTCATGGCCGACTTCACGAATCCGGTCACCCACTTCATCAAAGAGCTCTGTAGGGAATGGGCCATCTCCAACACGGCTGGTATAGGCTTTACATACACCGACAACCTTGTCGATCTTACTTGGGCCGACACCTGATCCGATGGTCACCCCACCTGCGACTGGGTTTGAAGAGGTTACAAATGGATAGGTTCCTTGGTCGATATCCAACATAACCCCTTGGGCTCCTTCAAAGAGCACGCGCTTGCCGTTATCCAAAGCATCGTTCAAGATGACAGAAGTATCGGTTACATATTGCTTGATTTGTTGACCATATTCATAGTATTCTTCGAAGATATCGTCAAATGACAGAGCCTCTGCATCATAGAGTTTGGTAAATTGACGGTTCTTTTCTTCCAAGTTGATACGAAGGCGTTCTGCAAAGACGTCGCGATCCAATAGATCCGCAATCCGGATTCCCACACGCGCAGCCTTATCCATGTAGGCTGGGCCAATCCCTTTAATCGTCGTTCCGATCTTGTTGTCTCCTTTAGATTCTTCTTGGAGACGGTCCAATTCGATATGGTAAGGAAGGATGACATGGGCGCGGTCTGAAATGCGCAAACTGTCTGTTGTCACACCTTCTTCATGAAGATAAGCCAACTCTTTGACCAATGATTTAGGATTGATCACAACCCCATTCCCAATGACAGAAATCTTTTCAGGGAAGAAGATACCTGAAGGAATCAAGTGCAACTTGAACTTTTTGCCGTCGATCACAATGGTGTGACCGGCATTGTCCCCACCTTGGTAGCGAGCAATGACTTCTGCATTGGCTGATAGGAAGTCAGTAATCTTCCCTTTTCCTTCATCACCCCATTGGGTTCCTACTACAACTACTGATGTCATAATTCTTTTTCATATACCATAGATAGGATGCTATCTATGCCTTTCTTCAAACTAAGGGCAGGAGTCTCACCTGCAAGTTTGTCTTACACTCTATTATAAGCAATTTTTGATGTTTTTTCAAGATCCACTCGGCTATCGTTTATTTTTCTCCTTCCTTTTTAAACCAACTTCTCTATGAAACTCGTCTTTTACTTGGAAATTGCTTCTTTCTAGAAATAACGTTCGGAATTTTCTTTTCTTCTTGCCCTTCTTCTGAAACGACTGATTTTCGGAATTCTCCTTGTCCCCACTTTGCTTGATTTGTGCTAAAATAGTAGGTATGGACAAAATTATTAAAACTATCTCAGAAAGTGGCGCTTTTCGTGCTTATGTACTAGACAGTACAGAAACCGTACGAACAGCCCAAGAAAAACATCATACACAAGCTAGCTCCACGGTCGCACTTGGCCGTACCCTCATTGCCAGTCAAATCTTGGCAGCAAACGAGAAAGGAGATACTAAAATTACGGTCAAAGTCCTTGGAACTAGCTCACTCGGAGCCATCATCACCGTGGCAGATACCAAGGGAAATATTAAAGGCTACGTGCAAAATCCTGGAGTGGATATCAAGAAGACTGCGACTGGTGAAGTTCTGGTGGGACCATTTGTCGGAAACGGAGAATTCTTGGTCATCACAGATTATGGTACGGGAAATCCTTATAACTCCATGACCCCTCTTGTAACCGGTGAAATCGGAGAAGACCTGGCCTTTTATCTGACGGAAAGCCAACAAACACCATCTGCAGTTGGACTCAATGTTCTTTTGGATGAAGAAGACAAGGTCAAGGTGGCTGGTGGCTTCTTGCTCCAGGTCTTACCCAATGCCAAGGAAGAAGAAATCGCGCGCTTTGAAAAACGCATCCAAGAAATGCCTGCCATCTCCACACTTTTGGAATCTGAAGACCATATTGAAGCTCTTCTTGCCGCTATCTATGGGGATGAACCTTTCAAACGCCTCTCTGAAGAAGAACTTCGCTTTCAGTGCGACTGCAGCCGTGAGCGTTTCTTGAACGCTTTAGCAAGTCTGCCAGCTAGTGATTTAAAAGAGATGAAAGATGAAGATCACGGTGCAGAGATTACCTGCCAATTCTGCCAAACCCACTACCACTTTGACGAAAATGACTTGGAGGAACTCATTCGTGACAAATCTTAATACGCCATTTATGATCGGGGATGTCGAAATCCCTAACCGTACTGTCCTAGCCCCAATGGCTGGAGTGACCAACTCGGCTTTCCGGACCATTGCCAAAGAACTGGGAGCAGGGCTCGTTGTCATGGAAATGGTCTCTGACAAGGGAATCCAGTACAACAATGAAAAGACACTGCATATGCTCCATATCGATGAAGGCGAAAATCCTGTATCGATCCAACTCTTTGGAAGCGACGAAGACAGCCTCGCACGCGCAGCTGAATTTATCCAAGAAAATACCAAGACCGATATCGTCGATATCAACATGGGTTGCCCGGTGAATAAAATCGTCAAGAACGAGGCTGGTGCGATGTGGCTCAAGGACCCAGACAAGATCTACTCCATCATCAATAAGGTTCAATCCGTCCTAGATATTCCATTGACGGTCAAGATGCGGACGGGTTGGTCGGACCCTTCCCTAGCAGTTGAGAACGCCCTCGCTGCTGAAGCTGCGGGTGTCTCTGCCCTTGCCATGCATGGACGGACTCGGGAGCAAATGTATACGGGGCATGCGGATCTTGAGACCCTTCACAAGGTTGCACAAGCCCTGACTAAGATTCCATTTATCGCAAACGGAGATATCCGTACGGTTCAAGATGCCAAACAACGGATCGAAGAAGTCGGTGCTGATGCGGTCATGATTGGTCGCGCTGCTATGGGTAATCCTTATCTCTTCAACCAAATCAACCACTACTTTGAAACAGGTGAAATCCTGCCTGATTTGACTTTTGAAGACAAGATGAAGATTGCTTACGAACACTTGAAACGCTTGATCGATCTCAAAGGTGAGCACATTGCCGTTCGTGAATTCCGTGGCCTCGCCCCTCACTACCTCCGTGGTACCTCAGGTGCAGCCAAACTCCGTGGCGCCATCTCCCAAGCCAGCACCCTAGCAGAGATTGAAGAACTCTTACAATTAAAAGCATAGAAACACAAAAAGCAGAGAGTGGGACAGAAATCGGTAATTCGTTAGAATTCGATTTCGTCGTCCCACCTCCGCACAGTTGAGTAGGACTGTAAAAGCTGATGAAATCAGCGTAGTAGAGCCCACTCAACCACTGCGTCTTGCTCGACAATCCAAAAATAATTGAGAGGCTAGGACTTTTGTCCCAGCCTCTTTTTATAGATTATCTGTTTGCAGGCCGAGTTGTTTGACTCTGGCGGTGTAGTAGCTCATGATCAAAAAGAGGTTGGCTGTGATCAGCCAGATGGCCCATTGGTGAATGAAATGCATGAGGATGGCTACGCTAATAGCTCCTGCAACAAAGCTTCCAACAACAATCCCGTAATTCATGGCCTGACGCCGATACTCGTCCAAATCTCCCTTTCCTCGAGTGATTCGGTACAAGGCCGTCAGCATCTTGCGATAATTTCCGGAAGTCATAAAGATCACATAAGGGTGATTTTCGATGAGGCTTCCTGTAAAGGTCAACATCATCATCCCTGTCCCAAAAGCAATAAAGGGAACTTCTACAGGTGGTATGACAGACACCAAGGGAATCAGGAGTGTCACCACAAACAAAGGAAGCAACATCTTGGTCCGCCAAAAGGCTGTCTTGCGATACTCTTTGATATGGAGGGCAACCAAAAAGCCGATCGAGAAAAATAGAATAGATGAAAAACGCATGATGGTATTTTCGACACGAGGATCGTGCCAATCAGCGATGAGAAGCAGGAGGTTTCCCGTTTGGGTCGCGACCAAACTCCGATAGTGCATGTGGCAAAAGACATCGAGGCCTCCTCCGATAAAACCAAGCAGAGCCCCCATCAGTCGTGTATTTTGTGGTAAAATTATTTTTTCTTCCATCGTCTTGTCTCTTTTGATCTCAATTATGTTTATTATACCACTTTGCACACAAGTGGAGCAGGAAAAATCAGAAAAAGCCCTTCCGTTACTAAAAGTAAGGGAGGGCTGGTAGAATGAACCCCGCTCGATCTACTGTTTTAAGCGATAGGTCTTGCGTGGTTTTTTCTTAGGTACCCGCTTGACACCCACTTCTTCCACGAATTCTCCGAATTTTACGAGGAAGTTATTGCTAACGATGGGACGGCCTGGATTGATCAAATTGACCAATTCGGTTGCTTCATAAACGGTGAAAGGCTCCTCTAACAGATAGAGGAAGGTTGGATTCCAGTCTAAACGCCCCTGAATCCGCTTGATCGATTCTTGAATGATTTGATAGTGGTCAAAGGCAAAATCAGAAGCAGCTAAGGGTTCTCCATCGAGCAAACACTGGGATTTTTTGAAATCGACATCGAGAAAAACGACTTCCTTGGCATCGTCACCTGCATGGGCTAAGTCTACTGCTTCTGCTGGCAGATAGACCAGATGGGCGATGGTAATGACCCAGCCTCTGGGGTCCCGCCCAGGGGTGGAAACGGTCATGAGCTGCTCCACCTTATTCACTGGCAGATCGAGCCCAACTTCTTCTTTGACTTCTCGGATACAGGCATGAGTCGCATCTTCATCCTTGTTCACAAAGCCCCCCACCAAGGCGAGGCGGTGTTGATAAGGGTGGGCTTTGCGGCGAATAGCTAAGAGCTTGAGCTTGCCTTCAACAAAACAGTAAGCTACCATGTCCGCTGTGACACTTGGAGTTTCATAAGTCGGCAGGTCTTGCTCCTTATACCACTTGAGAAAGTCTGCTTCACTAGCGACCGTCTCAAAATACTCTTTCTCCGTCATTCCTGCTGGAATCGAAAGAGTTTCCATCTAAGCCACCTCCTTCTTGAGGGCTTTGGTCCATTGGTACCAGCCCACTAAACTATTGAGCGTGTAAACCCAGTACATCCCTTGAATGTGAAGACTCTGATCCCACCAGAGATAGATACTAAAGACGTTGGTCGCAATCCAGAAGATCCATTGCTCCCGGTAAAGGCGGGTCATTAGAAGCTGGCCGACCCCGTTGGTCGCATCGGTGATACTATCACGGAAAGGGCGAGCGCTATGGATACTTTGATACGCGAAGCCCATACCGATCCAAATCACAGCACACAAGGCCAAATAGCGCATCCACTCGATTAAGTTCAATTTCTTGGCTTCAAAGTGAGATTCTTCGACCTTACCTTGATCATTGATCCGATTAGAGAGCCAAACATAAAGACCGATCGGTTGCATGATGAAGAAATAAAGAGTTGTCAGAACTTCCCCGTAGAAGTTTTTATTGAGGGCTAAAACAAGGTAGATCGCTGAATTCACTGCTCCAAAGAGGTAGTTACTGGCACGCCCTTCGGCAACCAAGATAACACAGACAATGCCTGTCCAAGAAGCAAACAGTCCCAGCCAATCATGCTCACCTGTGCGATTGGTCCATTCTAAGAAGAAGGGAACGCTGGAAAGAAGGAGGAGATAGATCCATTGAAAGGCTGTGCGTCCTACAAAAAGGTCCTTCCATAGAAGTTTCATAATATTGACAAAGCCTTGCTTTTTCGCTTCTTGGTGAACATTTCTAAAGTCTTGGATAAAAGTTGCGAATTTTTCAGATAGGTTTTTCATAAGCTGCTCCTTAGTCGGCTTGGTAAATGGCATCGATCACCTTCTTAGCTTCTTCATAGTTGCCGAGGTAGTCTGATGCGAGGAAAGTGGTCGGAATGTTTCCTAGGTATTGCTGGCGCAATTGGTCTAGGTAATTTGAAAAGCTGGTACGGATCTCTTCGTCAGCCATGGTCATGTCTCGGAAACCATCATTGACATAAGAGCCGATCGGCTGTACAAAGAGGATCAAATCCCATTTTTCTTTGGAGAGAATACTGACAAAGAGGTTGTCGAAGGTATCAGTCATGCTGGTATCCTGACCTTCGACTTCCATATAGTAGTCGTAATAACCCTTGGTCACCAGGGAATTGGTATCTGCGATGACCAGGCCTCGATTGGCACTACTATCGATGAGCTTGGAGGTTTGATCATACTGTCCTAAGAGTAGGTAATAGTAATCTTTTGGAGTGAGCTCATCATCTCGAACATTGTTCTTGATCTGGTATTCACGGGCATACTCAAGACTAACAGGTGCATCGTAAAAGCGGGCTAAGTCCTTTGCAAGGGTCGTTTTCCCGTTGCTGGCGCTCCCCATAATCAAAACTTTTTTCGTGAACTGGCGACGGAAGGGCTGAGCGATGTATTTCCAGTATTTGCTTGGATTTTCTCGGATCATGGTGGCAGAGATCCCGAAGCGACGCTCTTCTAAGTGAACTTCAAACCCTCTCGCTTCCAACTCTTCCTTGTAAGCTTTCTCCCCCACATAAAAGATCAACTCTTCTGTCTCTGTTTGATACTGGATGGTGTCTAGGGCTGTCTGTAACCAAGGCTCCCACCCCAAGGGATAACGAGGAAGTTTCGTCTCATCTAGCTTATAGATTTGAGTCAATTCATCATTAGAGAAGGCTTCGCGGATATAACGGAAGCGTTTTTGTAAGGTCAATCCCACTTCTTCGCCACGATCCCCTTCATAACCAGAAACGATGACACGAACGCGATCACACTGACGCTTGGCCCGTTGGATCAGGTCAATATGCCCTTGATGAAGAGGAGCAAAGGTTCCAAATACCACAGCGATTCTTTCTTTATTCATACCGACTCCTTTTTATAGTTTTTTATAAATAGATTTTCTTTATGTTTTTATTATAAACTATATTTTCTATCTGTCAATAGTTTTTTATAAAAAAATATATTTTTATTCGAACCAACAAAAAAGATCTGAAAAGATAAGCTTATCCTTTCAAATCTTTCGAATCTTATTCACGAGTGAGGGAGTGGCTGACCCCGTCTTTCAGAACAGTCACACTGGATACAGAGCCATCTTTTCCAACTACGATATCCAGAGTCGCTGCAGACCCATCGCCTGCTGAGAGATTAGCATGGTAATGGCCGTCATCCAAGGTATAGTTATAACCACTGACGCCATAAGCTACGGGTTGACCCCCAGGAAGTTGGATGGTCACTTGACCACCTTGGCCAATAGTGACGCCAGTGTCGCGTTTGTCAGACCAATTCCCTGCTGCTGCGGAGAAGTCCCCTGCTGCTACAGAATAGACTCCCTTGTATTGAGCATTCTCCGTAGCAGAGGCTTGCTTCTTAGCATGAGCATGACCGTCTTCTAGACTGGGCAATTTTTCTTTAGCTGGTGTTGCTGGAGCGGCCACTTCTTTTGTTACTGGCGCTGCTGGAGTCGCTGCTTTAGCTGGAGCAGGTGTTTGACTAGCTGCAGCTTGGGTATTTTTGCTACCAACGGTATGACTTTCTTCTGATTTGCTATCAGAGGATGAAGATGCAATCGGATCCTTGCTAGTGATCACTTTTTTCTTAGAAGAAGAGCTGGTTTGTTTGACTTGACTGGTCTTTGAACTGCTTGCTTCTGTTGTCTTTTCTTCTTTATTCCCGCCACAAGCTCCTAGGAAAAGACTAGCTGTAAGAGCTAGCGCTGCTAGGGAAATGATTTTTTTGTTTTTCATAACCGAACCTCTTTTTGTAATATTTGTAATATTTTGTAACATTATTGTAACACTGTTATATGAGGTTGTCAATAGTTCTCAAATATTTTTCTAATTTGAAAGAAGTTTTAGGTAAGTTCCTATACTAAAAAGAGCCGGACACATAATCCGGCTACTCATTATTTGTACACTTCTTGATAGAATTCGATCTTGTCCCCTTTTTTGACAGTGGTTTCTGCCGCCCCTTTAGGAGCCATCTCGCCATTGATCTTGTACATCCAGTAAAGGCCTTTGGCTTCGTCTTGACTGTGACCGTCAATCGAGGTGATCATGCCATTTTTTTCTTCAATCTTGTAGTTGGCTTTGAGCACTTTCATGAGGTTACTCTCTTCTGCTACTTTCAAGGTTTTTGATTGCGCTTTTTGACCTTCTGGCGTCACGCTAATTGTAATCGAAATTTCGTTTTTCTTGGCAACTTCTGTGCTAGAAGCAGGTGTTTGATTGTTTGTGCTATGAGACGGAGCGCAACTCGCTAAAAGAAGAGCTGCAAGTAAGGTCATCAAGCTAGAAATGATTTTTTTCAACATAAAATCTCCTAAAGATATGATAGATAATGGGATAAAAAGCGATCGTTGATAAAGCATGGGCCAGGTTAAAACTAAAACCATTGACCAAAGCATAGGTCCACCAAGGAATATGGTAAATCAAGGCATAAACACTATCGATCAAGACCCCATAAGCAAAGGACAGTAGCCCCACAAAAAGGATCTGAAGGACAAAGGGCAACCACTTGTAACCGATACACCAAAGGAGCATCAAGCAGCCGAAGGCGACAATCTGAAAGAACACAATCAGGCTCATCCCCAGGAAAAAGGCGGAGACAAACATGGTGATCATCATAACAAGAAAGGCAAAGCTATACCCTTCAAATATCACCAAGAGAAAAAAGATGGCAGAGATAGGTTGGACATTTGGAAAAGGTGCAAAAGCCTGACGTAGAGCGACACAAAGGGCCGCCAAAAGCGAAATACGGGTTAATCGCTGAAGCGTCATGACGTCCTCCTAGACAATCTCGAACTTGATCGTTCCGGCTGTTGTTCCAACCTTGATGGTTTGCCCTTCTTGGACTTGACCTTTCAGCAATAGCTCTGCTAACTGATCTTCCACTTCGGTCTGCAAAACGCGACGGAGTGGGCGAGCTCCCATTTCTGGATCGTAGCCTTTGGTTGCTAGCAACTTGAGCGCTGAAGGCTGGAATTTGAGGGTCATGCCTTGTTCTGCCAAGGTCGCAATGAGCGGTTTGACCATGACTTTCACCACTTGTTGCATGTCCTCGCTTGAGAGACTATGGAAGACCACCTTTTCATCAATCCGGTTGATAAACTCTGGACGATAGGTCTTCTTCAACTCTTCAAACATGCGTTTTTCCATATTGGCCTGGTCAAAGCGGATATCTTTGGCACCAAAACCAACTGTCTTATCATCCCGAAGGGCTGTTGCCCCCAGGTTTGAGGTCATGATGATAATGGTATTAGAGAAGTCGATCTTCCGGCCTTTACTATCGGTTAAGACTCCGTCATCCAAGACTTGCAAAAGGACATTGAAAATATCTGGGTGGGCTTTTTCCACCTCATCAAATAAGAGGACAGAATACGGTTTGTTGCGGACTTTCTCGGTCAACTCACCTCCTTCTTCGTAGCCAACATAGCCTGGAGGGGCACCGTTGAGGCGGCTAGCCGCGAATTTTTCCATGTACTCACTCATATCAAAACGGATGAGGGCCGATTCATCATCAAACAAAACTTCCGCCAAGGCTTTGGCTAGCTCTGTTTTTCCAACTCCGGTAGGTCCTAGGAACATGAAAGAACCGATCGGACGTTTATTGCTACGGATACCCGATTGATTGCGACGAATGGCCCGGCTGATACTAGATACCGCTTGGTCTTGACCAATCACGCGCTTGTGCAATTCTGTTTCTAAGTTTAGGTACTTCTTGGCATCGGTTTGGGTCAGTTTTTGAGTTGGAATACCCGATAATTGGCTCAAGGTCACCAAGACATCTTGGTCAGTGACCTCTTTTTTGTAGACAATGGGAGCATCCTCTACTTGTAAGAGCTGGGCTGCTTTCTTCCACTTGCCATCCATCAAGGCTCGGTCCAAGGCGGTCAACTCTTCTTTTACGTGACCGTTGGAATCGCGGTTTTGTACGGTAGCTGCCGCTTCATCCAAGAGATCAATGGCTGAATCTGGCAATTGACGGCTGGTCAAATAGCGGTGGGCATATTTAACAGCTGTTTCGATCGCTTCATCGGTAATGACCACATGATGGTGGTCCTGGTAGGTCTCTTTCAAGCCTTGGAGAATTTGGATGCTATCTGCAACACTTGGCTCTTCAATAGTGACTTTCGCAAAACGACGAGAGAGAGCCGCATCTTTTTCGATATGCTTTTGGTACTCATCTTGAGTCGTTGCTCCAACTGTACGCAAGGTCCCTCGTGCCAGGGCTGGTTTTAGAATATTGGCTGCGTCTAAAGTCGAATCAATGCCGGATCCTGACCCCATAATGGTATGCAGTTCATCGATAAAGAGAATCACGTGACCGTCTTCTTCAATGTCCTGGATGATATTGTTCATCCGCTCTTCAAAGTCCCCACGGAAGCGCGTCCCTGCCACTACATTCATGAGATCCAATTCAAGAACACGCATTTGCGCGATTTCAGCTGGAACATTGCCACTAGCGACACGCTGGGCCAGACCTAATGCAAGAGCGGTTTTCCCGACCCCTGCTTCTCCCACCAATACAGGATTGTTCTTCGTCTTGCGGCTGAGGATTTGAATCATGCGTGAAATTTCTGCATCCCGGCCGATCACAGGCTCGAGCTGGCCTGCACGCGCCATTTCTGTCAAATCGCGGGTGTAGTCCTCAAGGCCTCCACTTGTACTTGGGGGCATGCCCATCATATTCCCCATAGTTTGGCGGTTAGGGTTTTGGACCCGATAGAGACTCCGAATGGCTTTGAGATCATTTTTGTCCCAGCCTGCCTTGTCTTCAAGATTCTTTCGAAGGGAAGCAACGGGAACACCCTTGTCTTGCTCTGTAAAGGCAAAGCCGGAAAACTCCAGAACTTGGCTAGCCAAGGTCCCACGGTCCGCTAGAAGAGAGAGGAGCACATGCTCTGTTCCCAAGGTCTTGGCATGAAGAACCTGGGCAATCTCCTTTGCGTGCTTCATCATCGCTTCCATCCGATAAGAAAATGGGAAGATTTCATACCGATTGTCGCTTTGAAAAGCCTGGCCTGTAATATGCTCCGCTGCATCCTGAAATTCGTCAATCTGCATAGGATAATCGTTGAGTACAGAACCTGCCACGCTATAGGGATTATTGGCCATGGCCGTCAAAAGATGCCAAGTATCTAAGGTATTCCCTTGATAGTGGCCTGCTAGTATTTGGGCCGCTTCTATACTTTCTAACAGTGCTGTTGAATAGTTCATCTAGTCGGTATTTCCTTTTCTATCTACTTGTTGAATGATTTTTTTCAGCATATTTGCTCGTATGATGAGAGCATCTCGACCTAGAACCTCATCGGGGGTCGTCGCAAAGAACAACTGAGTCTCACGTTTTGTCAATAATTTTTCTTCATAGAGCATCTGGAGGATATCATTGAAGACCTGCTGGCTGATGGTCTCTCCAATATTGGCTGCCAAGTCTTGAAGCATCTGATGGTGATCTGAAAACTGGACCTTGCCAATGCGGATATAACCGCCACCACCGCGTTTGCTCTCTACAATATAGCCTCGGCTTTCGGTAAAACGGGTCTTAATGACATAGTTAATCTGACTGGGTACGACCTGAAAGACATCTGCCAACTCACTTCTTTTGAGCTCTGCCATGCCAGCTTGAGCCAGCAAGGCCTTGATATAAGCTTCAATGCTATCAGATGTGTTCTTATTTGCCATGATGCTCCTTTCTGGCTTTTTTTCTAGATGGATGCTCTACTTTTTGGCCCATAAAAAATGGCCTTGGAGTGTTCGTTCTCATCATTGACCTTATTTGACTATTATACAATTTTTACGGCTGTAAATAAAGCAAAGACTCTATGGAAATAGGAATCTCTTAAGAAGGCAAAATAAAAGAGGCTAGTGAGAACTAACCTCTTATGAGAAGAATGAACTATTCTTTGCAGCCGCGCCTCAGCAACCTAAAGCAAGAATTTCTCACCAAATTCACAAAATCCTTCTTTGAATATCGGTTTAAGCTTCTTTCCATTTCGACTGTTGAACTACTTCTTCCATCACCTGAACTGTCAGCTCTGGAATAAAGCCGACCAAGCTTCCTTGATCCGGATGCAACAATTTGACCTGAAAGTCATAGACATCGGTCACTTTCCCTGCAAAATCAAGAGTTGGGACCTGGATTGTTTTTTCGGTCTCTCCATCTACGAACTCAAGGGTAACGTTGGTATCTTTGTAGACTTTGCCATGTACCCCTGTTCCTGGTTCCGTAATCAATTTGAGACTGGCACTTCCTTTAGAACCGCCTTTTCTCTTGACGACGATTTGCGCTGGGTCGCCTTTCTTAATGTCTAGAGTTGGCTGAGCAAACTCAAAGAGGCCCTTTTCTTGGTTATTGAGGGCATAAATCCCTTCCGTTGCGATCGCATCTCCCTTGCTATTGACCAAGGCCAAAGTATGGGCTCCTGCTTTCAAATCCGGTGTTTCATAAACCTTTTGGCTGCGTTTGCGGGTTGGACTTTGGGTATTAACCGTCGCTAGTTTTTGGCCATCAACATAGACATCTATTTCCCCATGACCAGGGTCTACAGTTGCGACCACATAGGCCTTGGTGCCTTCGAACTGATAGGTCACCGAAGCTCCCTTTTCCTTGGTCCACATAGAGGTGCCTCGAACGCCTTCTCCCTCTTCATTCCATTGGCTATTGGCCCGCTCAGCAGTCCGGTCAGAATGATAGGCCAAACCAAGCGGGTAGCCATCTGTTTCTTCGATGCTAGCTGGTGTCTTATAGACAGAGACACCGTTCAAGATCGGAGTGGCTTGGGCATCGGTGATGGACACCCGGATATAGCGACTATCAACTGGTTGGCCTTTGATCAAACGGCGGTATCCTACGGTTGAGCCAGCCCCAAAAGGAACCCATTGCCCATTCACCGCTACATCGATTGTGAAACCGGAAATCCGTTGGCCTTTCTCGATGGTTTCTTTGAGCTCTACCACATCAAAATGTTGCTCTTTTCCAAGATCGAGGACAAAAGATCCGGTCTTGGCATCATCGGCAGGTGCCCAACTAGTTTTTTCATCGCTATCTGTCAAATGGCTGGCCTTGTAGAGAGCATTGCGCCGTGTCGAGTCTGCTTCTACCAAAGCGCTCGCCGCATAGTCCACGCTGTAGAGTTGGTCCAAGATCTGGCGGAATTCTTTCAAACGGGCCACATCCGCATCCGCAAATTTTCCGTCTTGGTTCGGTGGGATATTGAGCAAAAGCGGGGTTCCACGACCAACCGATTTGAAGTAAATATCCATCAATTCGCGCAAGGACTTAGGCTCTTGATTGTCATGGTAGAACCAACCGGAGCGAATAGAAACATCGGCTTCTCCCACTGAGTATTGCTTCCCTTCTGGATCCCCGTGATTGAGGTAACTGTTGGATGGATTGTTGCGGATCTTATCTGGATTGACCTTTTGCCAAACCGGATCTCCGGCAATCCCCTTTTCATTTCCAATCCAACGAACATTGGTCGGCTCAGCTGAGAAGATGGCAATATCCCCTTGAGCCTTGCGAATGGCATCAAACCACTTGTCAAAGGTATAGGTGACCTTTTGAGCTCCATCGCCACGCGCTCCATCCATCCAGACTTCTACAAATTTACCCTTGTTACCATATTTTGGATCTTCAAGGATTTCTTTGAGCTGGTTGAGATAGTATTGGTTGTATTGGTCCTCTGTATCCACATGGTAGAGCGGGCTGTGAGCATCCCAAGGTGAGAGGTAGACCCCCATATCCATGTCATACTTGCTGGCAGAAGCAGAAACTTCGGCTAGGACATCGCCTTTTCCTTCCTTCCAACCACTTTTGGCAATGGTATGGTCTGTGTATTTAGAAGGGTACAAGAGGAAGCCATCGTGGTGCTTGACGACCATGATGGTCCGTTTGAAACCAGCATCCTTCAGGATTTTGATCCACTGGTCGGTATCCAGATGCTCTGGATAGAAATAATAAGGGTCTTCTTGCCCATCTCCCCACTCACGATCATAGTAGGTATTCATCCCAAAGTGGATGAAGGCCGCCAGTTCTTCGCGGTGGTATTGCATTTGGGCCTTGCTTGGAAGCGGTCCATAATCCGCAATCTCAGACTCCTCATCTAGAGAAGTAGCTGGTTGGGTGGCTTCTGTCCCTTCACTAACTGTGCGGTTTTCTTTCTCACTCGTTGCAGCTGAGGAATGCTCTGATTCTTCTTGGTGCTCGTTCACAGTTTTCTCCTCCTTTCCTTGATGATCGACATCACTTGTTTCAACCCGTTCTTCACGAGTCTCACTCCTCTCAGCTTGTTCCTCCGCGTAACTGGTAGTCACTCCCAAAAAACAAGTCGCTACGACTACCGAGCAGGCGCCTACTGAAAGTTTGCGAATGCCAAATCGATTTCTCTGATCAACTTATCTTTTTTCCATATTCTATTCTTTTATGTCACCAGGTAAAGAGGGTGGAGCCTTCCCCATCCTCCTTCTGTTACCTGTGAACTTTTTACCGTTTTTTGCTAGTTTCTCTAGCCGTTTTACTTGATCTTATTGGCTCTTTTTTTCTGATCATCCAGCACAGCACTGGCAAGGCCTGCCGCTAGGATTCCTGCAACGAGGCTTGCGACGCTTTCTTCCGTTCCCGTATTTGGTAATGTACCTTCGGAAACTGGAGCAGACGAAACTGCTGGCGCTTGAGCTATTTTCTCAACTGCCTTTCCTTCTGAAACGATTCCTTTCTGACTGACAGGTTCCACTCCAACAGATGGCTTAGAAGTTTCTGCTGGCTCTGGTCTTTCTGAGACCTGAGGACGTTCTGGGTTCGGAAGTGATTGTGGCTCTAGTTGTGGTTGTGGCTGTAGCTCTGGTTGCGGGTCTGGTTGTGGAGTGTCTGGAAGCACTTCTTTCGTGCCCACCTCTGTGATTTCTGCCACTGGATCTAGCTCTACAAAGGCATCCAGTTCCTTCTGACTTTCCACACCATTTTCTTGAGAGACTTCCACTAAGCGCAATTTGCGGCCTTTTTGACCTTCTTGAACCACACGTTTCTTACCTTTTGGAAGATCCGCATTTGGACGTTCTAGGCGTTCAAAGTCCATCTCTTCTGGCTCAATCACCAACTCTGGCTTGGTATGGACCAGATTCTTCACACCATCTTCAGGAATAGCTGTTCCTGTTGGTGCTTTTGCTATGAGTAAGATTTGATATACTTTTTCTAGCTTGCCATCTTCTGAGACAACCTTGACAAGAACAGGGGCGTTGGCTCCTTTAGCATCCACGACGGTAACAGCTGTTCCATTCTTACCTAGTGCTGAAACGATTGGACGTTCTCCCTCATACTCTAGATGATAATCTGTCACATCTGGTTTAAATCCTTCTAGTTCTTTGCCATTCACTTGAATGGTGACGTCTGTTGTCGCCTGAGCCTCTTCCGTTGGGGCATAGGCGCTCAATTCAATGATTCCGATTCCTTTTAGATGTTCATCACGGACCATTCTTAAACGGATGGCTTTAGTTCTGGTTTCGTTGAAGCTGAGATTAGAGATATAACCAGGTTCAAAGGCATAATCCAAGCTATACGGGATTTCTTCCCAGTTAGAGGCCTGGTTAAATGGATGATCTGGAAGATTCTTCAGATTGCCATAATCATCCGGAACATCAAAGTCTGGACCAATATAGCGTTCAAGAACCGTTTTCGTTGGCAGGCCTGTTTCCTGATCTGCAAAGAAGTCGACTGCTACTTTATTGACCAAACGCTCTGTTACTTGACCATTTTTCTTGAAGATGAGACCAGCAAACACTTCAGTTTGATCCGGTTCTCTCTTCCAGTTGGTCCAACGGTAGTACTCATTGTAGCCACCATCATTGATGTAATCGATATAGTCGATTTGATTTGGATCGAGATCGTTGGTTTCACTAGCAAATGCCCTGGTATCTTCTGCATTGTAGTCACGGTTCACAGAGAGGTTTTCTCCTGTCTTTTCTGATACCCGGACAGTCAGCTGAGCTGTCAGATCATAGCCGAGGACTTTTCCTTCTAGCGTGAAGCTGCCTTCGTGAGAAAGTGCATCAGCTGGTAGAGGCTTCCAGTCCACCGTAAGTTCCTTGCGTTCATAGCCTGTATCCCCTTGGAAGTAAACGCCTACGGTAGATGGTAGAACCAGATCTTGACCGACTTTCACAAAACGGCTACCTGCTTCCACCACTACTGGGGCAGCTTGTTTCAGTTTTTCTGCATCACTTGTGAGATAGAGGCGGTATTCTTGTAAGATGGTCCCATCTTCCGCTTTATGGATGACACGGATTGGCTCACCTTCATGGACGCTTGGCACAACCGTTGCAAGGCCGTGATGGCTGGCTGTCGCTTCCACTTGTGGATAAGCCCGATCACGCGCATCGATGTAGTAATCCGTCACACTTGGGTTGACACCTGGCAATACATCGCCATTGACGCGAATGGTCAACTGGCTCTTTTCTTCTGCCGCAACCTTATTGGCAAAGATCTGAATCTCTGAAATAGAGCTTCCACGTTTGCCTTCTGGTGTCTTCATGCGGATACGAACGGCATAGGTGTTGACCTTATCAAAACTGAAATGATTCATCTTGCCAGCTGCTACCGATTCTTCAACGGTTAGGTTGCTGACTTCTTTCCAGTTAGCTGGATTGTTAAATGGATGGTCTGTTTCGTCTTTAACACGATTTGGATTGCTTGGAACTGTTGGGATTTGTTCCCCTGTATAGTACTCAATCACATATTCACTTGGAGCTCCAACGCCGTGGTCTTCGTGGAAACCTACATGGAGGTTGTCCACTGCTCGCTTAGTCAAGATACCAGAATCCCCAAACAAGATCCCAACCGAATCTTCCGCATTATCACGCCCCCAGTTGGTCCAACGGTTAGCTGGAGCATCGGTAAAGGAGATGACCTTATCATTGACCTTAGCAACTGGATCCGCATCGTTAGAATCACTTGCAAAAGCGAGTGGCAAGACAGAGCCTGTCCATTGCTCTGCTACGTTGGCCCCCTTGACTGTGTTTGCGGAAACACGAATATGAAGACGCGTTGAAAGATCGGTTCCTTCTACACGACCAGAGAGGATAACTTCTCCTTCTTTGGCCAAGAGTTGCGGATCGACCGCATCCCATGCCACCTTGGCAGTATAGGTCTTGCCATTAGAGTGATAGGTCCGTACGCTTTCTGGAAGAGCTGGTTTTTCGCCGACTGGAGTGGTAGTGCTGACTTCTTCTACAGCGATAATGCCTTCAACCGTCACTTGAGCTTGGGCTTCTTTCTCCACACCCTCTACATGACCGGTGACTGTAAAGCTATGGTAATCCCTAACCTGATCCGCTGTTACAGCATCCCAGGTCACATGTTTTTCTTTAGGGAATCCCTTGTCATACTCAACCAAGACGGTTTCTGGAAGAGCTGGCAACATGTTTCGATCGGTACTGATTCGTACAGGACGCACCTTGACAACCGTCTTTTCTTCTGGATTTGGCGTGATGGTAAAGCTGACTTCTCCTGTTTGTCCTTGGAAGTTGGCTTCTAAATGAACCAGCCCTGCTTCCCGCAATTCCAAACCTTTCTTAGTCGTAACTGCTTTTCCTTGACTACCAGCTCTTGTCTTCACATCGATTTGATCTGCTTTCAGACTCGCTAGACTACCATCTTGGTAATGGGCAATGACTTCAAGTGGTACCGTTTGGTCTTCCTTGAGTTCTTGCCCTTCTGGCAGACGCAATTCTAGGCGCTCAATCCGTGGACTTTCTTCTTGGAATTGTACCACATAGGTCTGTACTGCTCCCGTATCCTTAGCAGTTACAAAGATTTGAGCTTTCAAACCATTTTCGCGGCTAGCTTGTAGGACCGTCACTTGGGCATTTTCTGCACTTGCTGTGACTTGACCTGGCTCTTGACCATAAGCGAGGGAACGGAAAATAGTATGGTTGCCACTACCAAATTTTGGAAGAGCTACTCCATCTAGCTGAACCGTTGGTTTCTTAGCCTCGGCTACATCTCCTCCTGCAACCACTAGTGTCGCTTGGACCGTTTCCCCATTGCCTAGGAGTCCTGTCGCTTTCAAGCGTGCTCCTGGTGTGGACAACTGATCTTCTTGACCAGCTTCCAAGGTCCATTGATCGACCTCATAGTGGGCAGTGGTCCCATCGGTGAAGACTAATTGCACAGCCTTATCCACCGTCGCTAGATTTGCTCCCTGTGGGATTTGTTTGATGACTGGAAGGACTTGTTCCACGCCGATCACATCGACCAGAGCTTCAACCGTGCGTCCTTGAACATGACCTGTCACACGGACTTGGCCAGCACGGCTATAGTCTGCCGCATCCCATTCAACGGCTTCTTCTTGGGCTTTGCCATCGCTATAGACCACATTGACCTTACTTGGCAAGGTTGGTTCTTCTCCTAGATAAGCACTTTGTCGAACAGGTTCCACACCTAATACAGTGCGTTCTGCTTGGTCCTTCTTACCTGTAAAGAGGCTGACTTGGTCTGATTGCAAGCGATCTGAGTCTGCATACAGAGTAAAGGCACCCGCCTGCTCAGTTGATTTGACAATCACAACCCCTTTGCCATTGAAGGCTTTGCGTTGCCATGAGCCATCTTCCTGCGCTTTGTAGCGTTCACGGCTGGCTTGTTCCCCATTATCGACACCGACAATTTGGCCTTGTCCATGCAAATGGAAATGCACCAAATTATTGGCTGTTGGTACGACACGACCTTCTTCATCGACGATTTCATAGGTAATATAGGTCAAATCCTTACCGTCCGCTGCGATCGCGTGTTCTTCTTTCAACAAACGAACACCCGCAGCCTTGCCGGCTGTTTCGATCTGATCGCGGGCAATCACTTCTCCTGCTTCGTTGCGCGCAATGGCTTCCACTTTACCTGGTACATAAGGGACCAACCACTCTAGATAGAGTTCATCCGGATTTGCCCCTTCTTGGTAAGTCCGGCCATCAACTGTGGTCTTCTTGGTAAAGGTCTTCACTCCTTGTGATTCCCCATTGACAATCAATTCCACACTGTGGGCATTGGAGAAGGCACGAACAGGAATCCGACCTTCTTCATCCATGACACGATTGGCTAATTCTGGATTGTCCCAGTTCCAATGTGGCAAGAGATGCACCATCGGATGTTTCTCAGCCGATACCCATTGACTTTGGTAGAGGTAAAAATCATTCTTTGGAAGGCCGGCAGTATCGACAATACCGAAATAAGAACTTTTCACAGGTGTGTCATTTTGGTTATGCCATGGGGTTGGCTCACCGATATAGTCGGTACCGGTCCAGATAAATTGTCCTGCATAGCCGGCATGATCGCGGTCAAAGGTCCAAGAGGCGGTTGCTGTCCGACCCCAACCAACCCGGTCATTGCCGTAGTCTGATTGTTCATAATGGCGGTCTTCTTGGTTGCTGCCGACCCATTCTCTTTCAGGATGATAGTATGAACCCCGTGTCCGCGTTGCAGAAGAGGTTTCAGAACCATAAATGAGCCAGTTTGGATGTTTGGCCCGTAAGCTTTCATAGTTGGCCTCTGAATAGTTAAATCCAACCGCATCGAGCTCTGCTGCTACTTTTTCATGGCCTCCTGATCCATCACCAAAGCGGAATTTATCAGCTCCCATAGTGACATAGCGGGTTGCATCCACTTCCTTGATGGTCTTGACCAACCGACGAACAGTTGCGACAGATTTGTCTGAACCATCTGCTTCACCGACTTCGTTACCGATCGACCACATGACAATGGCTGGATTATTCTTGCCCCGCTCTACCATGGTCCGTAGATCGTAATCTGACCAAGTATCCCCTTTACGAGCTTCTGGGTGAGTAGCATCTTTTTCAAAGAAACGACCGTAATCGTATTGTTTCTTGCCACCATACCAGGTATCAAAAGCTTCTTCTTGGACCATCAAGCCCAACTCAGCTGCAATTTGCAGAGTTTGTTCACTCGCTGGGTTGTGGGTCGTCCGAATCGCGTTGACTCCCATATCCTTCATTTGTTTGAGACGACGGTATTCAGCCTTGTAATTTTCCTCAGCTCCAAGAGCCCCGTGGTCATGGTGAAGAGATACCCCGTGGAATTTCGTCGCCACCCCATTGAGGAAGAAGCCACCTTCTGGCGTCCAGTTCAGATAGCGATAACCAAAGCGTTCCTTTTGCACATCGACCAACTGCGAATCCCGATAAACCCGCGTATACAAGGTATAGAGAGCTGGATGATCCGTTTTCACATCCCAGAGGGTTGGTTTTTCAACATGCAAGGTTTGAGAAAGGTTGATCTCTTGACCTGCTAGAACAGCTTGTGCTTCACTGCGCGTTTTTTCGCTCACCACTTGGCCATTTTGATCGACAATTTCATATTCCGCATAAATACTATGGGCTTGATCATCCTGGTTGACAATGCGGCTCTTCACCACTGTATCCACTGCCCCATTTTGCTGTTTTTCCAACTGAGGGGTCGTAATCGTAGTCCCATACTGCGCTAAATGAACCTTGTCCGTTACACTCAGCTTAACATCCCGGTAAATCCCACTACCTGAATACCAACGGCTACTTGGTTGTTGATTGACCACATGAACAGCAATGGTATTCTCGCTTCCATCCGCATTCAAATAAGGGGTAATATCATAAGAAAAGGCATTGTAGCCATTTGGATAATGACCGACGAATTGTCCGTTTACATAGACTTTGGAATCCATATAAACCCCGCCAAATTCCAAGCGGACCTTCTTATCTAGATCTTTGTCGTCCAAACGGAAGGTCTTACGGTACCAAGCATCCCCACCGTTTAATTGCCCCCCTTCATTTTGAGCAGGAGAGTTATGATCGAAATCAAAGAAAATAGACCAGTCATGAGGAAGATCTAATTTTTTCCAATCCTTGACATCCATTTGACGCCCTTCTGCACCAGGAGCCGCATTCAATTTAAAATACCAATCTTTATTAAAATCACGTTCTCGATCTTGCACAATATCCTCCGCTACACGATTTTGATCTGGAGCAGCTGTTTCTTCTGTTCCTGTAGCACGCTCAGATGAAGCTGAAACGGGCTGGCCTTCGCCTTGAGGCGCTGGCTTTTCCTCAGCTCTGGTAGGGGTGATGACAGCTGGAGCTTCTGAAACCCTTGCACCAGCTTCAGGAACTTCCGTTTCTGAGTTTTCCGTCACAACACTTGGTGTTTCAATCGAAGTCGGTTCACTTTCGAGGGTTGGCTTTTCTTCCGCATGGACCCTTGAAAGACCCAAGGCAGAAATCCCAATCACAACAGAACAAGCTCCAACTGAGAGCTTACGAATACTAAAAACAGGACGCTTTTCAAAAAAAGACTTTCCCATAAAAACCTCCTCTTAGGATTAAAACTCTTATTTGTAAGCGCTTTCTTACAATCGTAGACGCTTCCAAAAATCACATATTAACTATACCAAAAAAAGAGGACCGATAGGTCCCAATTTCGCTCCAACTATAGTTAGATTAAGAACTCCTTTAATTAGTGGAAATCTCCGTAACCCAAAAAAGAGGCTGGGACAAAAGTCCTAGCCTCTCAATTATTTTTGGATTGTCGAGCAAGACGCAGTGGTTGTGTGGGCTCCACTACGCTGATTTCATCAGCTTTTACAGCCCTACTCAACTGTGCGGAGGTGGGACGACGAAATCGAATTCTAACGAATTACCGATTTCTGTCCCACTCTCTTTTATCGTTTCTCTTATAATCCTGGTTCTTGACCAAGTTCAGCAGCCACCATCCAAATGTTCTTTTCAAGTTCTGCTTTAGCCCCAACAAAGATATCGTTAGTTACATCGTCGCCTTCAGCGTCGGTAACATCCAAAGCTTTTTGGTAAAGGCCATCAAGGTAATGGAAGATTTCAAGAACACGTGTTAAGCTTTCTTCTACATTTTTCGTAAATGTTCCACGGCGTTCTTCAATATTGCTGTGTTCCAAAAATTCAGTCATGCTAGAATAAGGAGCTCCACCAAGAGTGATCAAGCGTTCGCTCACTTCATCCAAGGTTGCATCCAAGCTGTCCATGTATTCGTCCATTTTTGGATGCCAAACCATAAAGCCACGTCCACGCATATACCAGTGTACTTGGTGAAGGGCAATGTGAGCGACGTAGAGATCTGCTACGACTTGGTTCAAGAGGGCTTTTGTTTCTGGAAGAGTTTCTTTATTAGAAGGTGCAAAAGTTGCTACATCAGTAGCTGCTTCATGTTTCATAGTTGTCATATCGTTTCTCCTTTTTATAATGATTCTAATTAACTATGTCTTTATTATATGCTTCCTCCATCAGAAAGTCAAGATAAAAGATTCAAAAAGATCATTCCAAAGCTGGAATTGTTGCCAATTGAAAGAAGATACGATAGAATGAAGAAGACTAATCGAAAGGCTTGACCAATGAAATATATCTTTACCTTCCTAATCTCCATGGTTCCCCTTGTTGAATTGCGCGGGGCCATCCCTTTTGCCATTGCAAATGGTATTCCCTTATGGACAGCGCTCCTAATCGGAGTGATCGGAAATCTTCTCCCTGTCCCTCTGATCTTCTTCTTCGCCCGCCATATCCTCACTTGGGGCGCAAAAAAACCGATCATCGGAGGCTTTTTTAGCTGGTGTCTCAATAAAGGGCATAGAGGCGGACAGAAATTAGAAAAAGCTGCAGGAGACAAGGGAATCTTCTGGGCCTTATTGCTCTTTGTGGGGATTCCTCTTCCGGGAACTGGTGCCTGGACTGGTGCCCTTGCAGCTTCTATCCTTGACTGGGACTTCAAACGCAGTAGCCTCGCAGTCATGCTGGGAGTGATCCTAGCCGGCCTCATCATGGGAACCCTGTCCCTGCTCTTAGGAATCGATACCTTCGCACATTAAGCAAAAGAATGAGCCCATGATATCAATTCACATAATATTTTCTCTGAATCTTTCCTTAGGTAAGTACGGACGTCAGCGAACTTCTATGAAGTTCTATGACTAATCAAGATACAAAGGGCGTCCGCGGATAAAGTCAAAATAGGAAGTTTAACGAAGAATCTTTAGATTCTAGGAAAACTTATCTTTTTGACACAATCCGCAGCCCGTGTTCAATTAGTTTTGAACCCCTTCGCTCTTCAATTTTTAGGCTCAGGCTAAAACAGTTCCCCGAACTATTTTACTCTCAAAACTCCCGAGTGCCTGAAAACATTAAGTTTCAGGCACTTTTCTCACGGCGGAAAGTTTCAGAAAATATTTGGATGAATCTCTGGTAACGTCTGTTATTTTTGAAAACAAAGTTTGTTTAATATTATAAAACAGCTTAAACAATGATATAAGATATTTTCCACAGAAAAAAGAGGTTCCCTTCGAAACCTCTTATTTTTTTATTCTTAGTTGTTAAGAGCTGCTGCCATTGTAGCTGCAACTTCTGCTTCAAAGTCATTTGAAGCTTTTTCAATACCTTCACCAACTTCAAAACGAACGAATTCGATAACTGAAGCATTTACTGATTCAAGGTAAGCTTCCACTGTCTTGCTGTCATCCATGATGTAGACTTGTGCAAGAAGAGTGTAGGCTTGGTCAACTTTTGTGTTGTCCAAGAAGAAGCGATCCATTTTACCTGGGATGATTTTATCCCAAATTTTTTCTGGTTTACCTTCAGCTACCAATTCAGCTTTGATATCTTCTTCAGCTTGAGCAACCACTTCGTCAGTCAATTGTGCTTTTGAACCGAATTTCAAGTGTGGAAGAGCTGGTTTACCAACCATTGCACGGCTTTCGTTATCTTGGTCGATAACGTGATTCAATTGTGCCAATTCATCTTTCACGAATTGTTCATCCAATTCTTTGTATGAAAGAACAGTTGGTTTCATTGCAGCGATGTGCATTGAGATTTGTTTAGCAAGTGCTTCATCTCCACCTTCGATCACAGAGATAACACCGATACGTCCACCGTTGTGTTGGTAAGCACCGAAGTGTTGTGCATCTGTTTTTTCAAGCAAAGCAAAACGACGGAATGAAATTTTTTCACCGATTGTAGCTGTTGCAGATACGTATGCAGCTTCAAGAGTTTCACCTGAAGGCATTGTCAAAGCAAGAGCTTCTTCGTTGTTAGCTGGTTTCCCTTCAGCGATGACTTTTGCAGTTTCGTTTACCAATTCAACGAATTGAGCGTTTTTAGCAACAAAGTCTGTTTCAGCATTCACTTCAACAACTGCTGCAACGTTTCCATCAACATAAACACCAGTCAAACCTTCAGCGGCAACACGGTCAGCTTTCTTAGCTGCTTTAGCCATACCTTTTTCGCGAAGCAATTCGATCGCTTTTTCGATATCACCTTCAACTTCAACCAATGCCTTTTTAGCGTCCATGACACCGGCACCAGATTTTTCACGCAATTCTTTTACAAGCTTAGCTGTAATTTCTGCCATTTTGATTCTCCTATATTTTTTAATAAAATAAGAGGGTCGGGCTGAGCCCTGCCCTCTTAGGTTCGTTACTTATTGAATGAAATTAAGCGTTGTCGCCTTCTACAACTTCAACGATTTCTTCGATTGAATCAGCTTGACCTTCAGTAGCTGCCAATTCAGCTTCTACTGTAGCAACACTGTCTTCACCTTGACGTCCTTCGATAACAGCATCAGCCATTTTCGCAGTGATCAATTTAACAGCGCGGATAGCGTCATCGTTCGCTGGGATAATAACATCGATATCATCTGGGTCAGTGTTTGTGTCGACCATCGCTACAACTGGGATACCCAATTTCTTAGCTTCTTTAACAGCGATTTGTTCTTTATGTGGATCCACAACGTACATTACGTCTGGGATACGAGGCATGTCTTCGATACCGCCCAAGAATTTTTCAAGACGAGCACGTTGTTTGTTCAACAATGCAACTTCTTTCTTAGGAAGAACTTCAAAAGTTCCATCTTCTTCCATGCGTTTGATTTCTTTCAAACGAGCGATACGTTTTTGGATTGTTCCCCAGTTAGTAAGAGTTCCACCCAACCAACGGTGGTTGATGAAGTATTGACCTGAACGAACAGCTTCTTCAGCAACAGCATCAGCAGCTTGTTTCTTAGTACCTACGAACAAGATCACTGCATCGTTTGCAGCTGCATCACGCATGAAGTCGTATGCTTGGTCTGCATATTTTACAGTTTGTTGCAAGTCGATAACGTGGATTCCGTTACGTTCTGTGAAGATGTACTTAGCCATCTTAGGGTTCCAGCGACGAGTTTGGTGACCGAAGTGTACACCAGCCTCAAGAAGTTGTTTCATTGAAATTACTGCCATGAGTAGTTTCTCCTTTTTTGTTTTTTTCTCCTCTCTCAGACGTCAACTTGCAGCACGACCACAAGGGCAACGGCGCCACAATGGATCCGAGATGAGTATTTGTTGTTTTAGACAACTCTATAAGTATAGCAGAAATCCCTAGAATTCGCAAGCCATTTGAGAGATTTTTTCAACTTCCTCCTTCTACAATCATTTGAGCCAAAAAGTTTTTCTTGACCAATCTTATTTTTTAGGTTACAATAATATTTGTTATGGCGGTATAGCCAAGTGGTAAGGCACGGCTCTGCAAAAGCTTGATCGTCGGTTCAAATCCGTCTACCGCCTTGATAATAAAATTTTTATCATCTTTTATCTTTTAAAAATTCCCCTAGCAATAGGGGTTTTTTGTTACACTTCAGATTTCTTTCTTAATGTTGGATTTCCTAAAGCTCTTCTTTTCTATGCCAAGCACACCTCAAAACATCCTAACAAATACTCTATGTAAACCAAGGGTCCCCAAAAAATGATAAAATCGTAATTGTCCTATCTGCTCCAACTACCAAGTACTTAAAAGTTGTTACCGATCTGAAAAAACATCGAAGAAAAGAGAGAGTGGGACAGAAATCGGTAATTCGTTAGAATTCGATTTCGTCGTCCCACCTCCGCACAGTTGAGTAGGGCTGTAAAAGCTGATGAAATCAGCGTAGTAGAGCCCACTCAACCACT